>JACCSC010000253.1 GCA_013813215.1 Geodermatophilaceae bacterium
GCCCAGTGCGGCCAGGTAGGCCCGCAGGGTGGACAGCTTGAGGTCGGCGCGGCGTTCAAGCTTGGACACGTCGGATTGGGAGATGCCCAGGCGCTCGGCCAGTTCGGCCTGCGTGACGCCCTGCCGGCGCCGTAGTTCGGCCAACGTTGCCGCCGTACATCCTCCAGCGTGCAGCTGGCGGCGCTCCAACCAGGCGCGCCACAACGGCGACGTCCCGTACATCGGGAAAGCGTCGAGCAGGTCGCAGATGCGCTGTGCCAGGGCTCCGGCCGGGTCCTGCGCCACGGCGGTGAGCAGCGGTAGCCAGTCGTGGAGATCACCGCGGTCGAGGATGTCCACGATCGCCGCAGACGGCAGGTCGGCGGGCTCGGTTGTCGCCGGGTAGTCCAGGTGGCGGTGCCGCATCAGGGCTGCTCCGCCAGGCGATCCAGCATCGCCAGCGCCAACGCCTGACAGGCGTCCGCGACGGCAGTCCAGGATTGCCAGCGGGGCTGGAGCCGCCGGTACGACGCCAGGTTCACATCGCTGAGGTCTCCCGGCGACGGTTCGGCCAGTTGCTTGGCGACCTGCGTCGCAATCCGCCGCCCACCGGAGCCGCGCTGGTCCTCGTAGTAGTCGTCCAGGGTCAGCAGCACATCGGCCGCAGTGGCACGGCCCAGGCGGTCGGCCAGGGCGACCACGTCCAGGTAGTCGCGAGTGGCGTTGCGCACCAGGCACAGCCAAGCCTTGATGCGGGTGATCTCGGCGAGCGTAGGCACCCGGAGCGTTCCCGTGGGAACGTCGACCTGCTCCACCTCGAGCGGGCAGGTCCGGATCAGATTCCGTACGCCGGTCTCGACGCCGTCCAGGCTGCCCAGGATGAGCACCGGACGCCGAACCCTGGCGGTGACCCAGCCCCGTGAATCCTCCAGTGCGGCTAGCACGGAGTCGAAGCGGGACAGCAAGTGGTCCACCACATGGTCGTCGTCGAAGGACACCCGATGGCCGGCATGCAGCGCGGCCGCCGAGCCGCCCACCAGCACCGCGTCGGGCACGAGCCGTTGCAGCCGGGCGGCCGCTTGCAGCACGATCGACCAGTCCTGCTCTCGCACGGATAGTGATCCTACGCACTGTGCGTCGAGCGGCACACTGACGGCGCGTCAGCGGGTCAGCATGCCGGCGTCCACCGGCAGCGCCGCACCGGTGATGTAGCGAGCCTCGTCCGAGGCGAGAAACAGCACTGCCGCGGTGACGTCCTCCACGGCCAGGTAACGGAGCGCCGCCTGCACCGTGTTCCAGACGCCGACCAGGTTCGTGTCCAGTTGGTCGCGGAAGGCCTGCCCCTGATCCGCTGCGGGTCGGCGATCCCGATCTTGATCCCGGCATTGGCGTCCCGTACGTCGACCTGCGCCGTGACTATCCCGCTGGTTCCGGTCCTCGACCAGCCGTGCCGTCTCGGCCAGGTCGGCGGGCGTGGCCAGCTCGTAGCCGACCGTGCCGACAGTGCGGCAGATCCACGGCGATGACGTCCGTGCCCTCCGCAGCGAGCCGGACGGCGTGGCTGCGGCCCTGCCCGCGGGCCGCGCCCGTCACGAACGCGACCTTCCCTTCGAACCGGGGCGTCGGCCTACTCCCTTCGGAGCGGCTCACCTGTTCATGGCCGCCGCTAAACCGGCGACATCCCGATAAAGGGCAAGGGCTCGATCGATGAGCTCGTCGAAATCGGCGAGCTGCTCGGCCCGCCGGTCAGGATCGAACCGGCCCTGGTCGCGAACGAGGGCGGCCAGCGAGTCCAGCGCCCGCAGGCACCACCGGGCCGACTCCGGCCGGGCCACTCGCGCACCGCCGACATCGACGTACACCGGCGACGTGTGCGCGAAGACCGGCGCGCCCAGCGTGTGCGGGTCGTCGCCGCCGTACGCCGCCGCGGCCAGCCACAGCCCACCGTCGACAGCGACCTCGTGGGTCAACTCGCGGCCGGACGTCGCGGCCAGCTCGCCGGTCGGGCCGTACAGCACCAGCCGGTCGACCCCCGAGCCCGTCACCTTCGCCCGCACCAGGGCCCGGTCACCGGGCTGCCGCTCCAGGCAACCACCCGGTCCGCTGCCGTCCACGTCCAAGGAAAGCCACGGACCGTTGGTGGCGACCGTGCGCCCGGCCCGGACGGCCTCGGCGAAGCCGGCCGCGGTCAGCCGCTCGTCCCCGAGTTCGGCGTACACCCGACACCACCCAGGCGGGTTCGAGGCCACGCCGGGGCCGTGGGCGAAGGAGAGGAACGTGTCCGAACCGGCGGTCGCGGCCAGCCGCAGCCCGCAGTTGAGCAGGTGGTGCCAGAGCACAACGGCGCCGTGGTCGTCGAAGCACGACACCACCTCGACGCTGTCGACCACGCCGAGTGCGGTGTCGACGACTAGTTCCCGGGCTTCGACCGTCCGGGCCGGAGCGAACAGGTCGTCGATCTCGGGCAGCGACGAGAACACCGGGTGGGCGTATGCAGTGACCCCGCCGAGCCGGCGCAGCTCCGCACAAGCCACGCTGTTCGGTGGCCAGTCGTTCGGATGGTCGGTGCCCTCGTGCCCGGTGTGCAGGACCTCCGGTACGCCGGTCAGCCCCAAGCCGTGCACGTGGCCGAGCAGGTCGTTGCGGAACTCCAGCCCGGCCACGCCGACCCGCTCGCCGGACCAGAGCTCCTCGCCCGCGGTGCCCTCGAGCAGCTCCCGGTCGTGGACCAGCGAGCCACCGAGGTTCCCGGCCGTCAACTGCATCACGTGCAGCCCTTCACCGGCCTGCATGCGCGCGGCGGCGGCCGGCTCCAGCACCAGGTCGCCCGAATGGTTCAGGTGCACATGCAGATCGGCGCCGTACCAGCCCTCGGCGGCCGGGTCGCAGCGCCGTACCGGATCCCAGATCACTTCCGCGGTCTCACATGCGGCCGGTGTCACGTCGAACCCGACGCGCTCGAACTCCAGCCCCCGGGCGGCGACGACGTGCAAGGCCGCGGCCGGGACGTCCAGCACCGCCTCGCGGGCATGGAAGAACGGGCGATGGTTCACGTCCCACTTGTGCGGTACGCCAGCGGCGAACCATCCGCCGCCGGTGGCGTCGGTGACCGACCAGCGGGAGCACGCCGGCGCCGACAACCGCAGTCGGGCCGCCTGTACCGGCTCGACGCCGGTCACGGTGGTGCGCTGGTCGCCGAGCACCACGGTGACGGCGGGGTCAGCGGCGTCGAGGTCCATCGTGCGCAGCCCCGCCCCGCCGGCGTGGACCGGCACGCCGACCCCGCCCACCTCGACCGTGACGTCGTCCTCGGCGCGGGACTCCAGCAGGACGTCGACCGCGACCGGCGTACCGGCGACGGCCGGGCGCAGCCGACCTACTCGACAAGCCAGCGTCCCGTCCGACCCCACCGTGACCACGACGACGCCGGCCGGCGGGTCCCCGTCCCCGATCGCGGCCCGGACCGCCGCGCCCCAGTCACCCGAGGCGGCGAACTCGTCCCAGGCCGTTCCCAGCAGCGAGAAGCGGCTCCAGCGAAAGAAGTCCGGCAGGGCCTGCTCGCCCCAGCCCCATCCCTGCTCGTCGCGCATCCGCCGATACCGCGCGAGCGAGCATCTCGATGACCTCTGCGGGTAGGTCGAGGACGTCGCCGTCGTCGCAGCACATCGGTCAGCCGACCTCGTCGAAGTACCGTTGCGCGCCCGGGTGCACCTCCACCGGGTCGGTCTCGGCCGCGTTGTCCAGCGAGATGTTCAGCGCCTCGGGGTGCACCTCGGCCAGCGCGTCCAGGTTTGCGAACAGGGCTCGGGTCAGCTCGTATGCCTGCTCCTCGGGCATGGCGTCGCTGACCACGAGCAGGTTGGGCACACCGATCGTGGCCACGTCGTCGGGCAGGCCGTAGGTGTCGGCCGGGACCGAGTCGGCCTGGTAGACCTCGCCGTACGTCTCCTGCAACGCAGTCAACTCCGACTCCAGGGGCAGCATGACCACGTCGGCACCCAGCGACGTGGTCAGGTCGGTGATGCCTCCGGTGGGCAACCCGCCGGACCACACCATCGCGTCGATCGCGCCGTCCTTCATCCCCTGCACGGTCTCGGGCAGCCCCAGCCGCTGCTGCCCGATGTCGTCGGTGCTCAGGTCGTTGGCCTCCAGCAGGCGCAACGCGATCACCTCGGTCCCGGAGTTCGGCGACCCGGTGGACACCGCCTTGCCGGCGAAGTCCGCCACGGAGGAGATCCCGGCGTCGGCGCGGGCGAAGACCTGCGTGTAGTTGGTGTAGATCCGGGCCAGCGCCTGGACCGGGAGCGGCTCGTCGAAACCGGCCTCGCCGTTGACCGCGTCGGCGGCGGTGTCGGCGAGGGTGAACCCGATGTCGCTCTCGCCGGCGCAGACCAGCTGGATGTTCTCCGCCGAGGCGTTGGTCGCCTCCGCGGTCGCCTCGGTCCCCTCGACGGTGTCGGTGATGACCTGCGCGAGCCCGCCGCCCAGGATGTAGTACACCCCCGTCGTGTTCCCGGTGGCGATCGAGATCCGCCCCCCGCCGCTCGGTTCGGCGCAGCCGGCCGCCGCTCCGTCCCCGTTTCCGTCACCCCCTCCGCCGGCCGCCGTGCACCCGGTCAGGGCGAGCAATCCGGCCGCGAGCACCGCGAACCCTTGCCTGCGAGCTGTCGTCATCGGGTGACCTCCTCGGTGGTGGCCTGCTCGTCGGCGGCAGAGCGCCGGCTCAGCAGGTGAACTGCGATCCCGGCCGCGAGCACGCCGAGACCGATGAGCACGGGAAGCGTTTCGAGGTACAGCAACAGCAGCGCAGCGACCAGGCAGAAGGTCCGCGCCACCGGACCGACCGGTCCGAACAGCCACTTTCCAGTGACCAGCGCCAGCGCCGCCACCGCCACGGCGGAGATCAGCGTGGCCAGCAGGATCTGGCCGAGCGAGCCGTCCAGCAGCAACGCCCGCCCCGCCGGCGTCAGCACGAAGGCGAAAGGCACGAGGAACGCCGGCAGCGTGTACTTGCCGGCCATCAGCATCGTGCGGAACGGATTGCCGCCGGTGATCGCGGCCGCGGCCACGGCGGCCAGCGCCGTCGGCGGGCTCACCTCGGAGAGCACCGCGAAGTAGAAGATGAACATGTACGCCGCCGGCCGGTCCACCCCGAGCGAGGTCAGCGCCGGCGCGATCACGACCGCGGCGATGATGAACGACGCGGTGACCGGGACGGCCAGGCCCAGCAGCAGGACGGCCACCCCCGCGAACGCGGCGGTGAAGATGAGCCGCCCGGTCGGGTTGTCCGTGATCAGCTCCGACAGGTCGACGATGATCGAGGACAGGTCCAGGCCCAGTCCGGTCAGGGTCAGCACCGCGACGATCAGCCCGGCGGCAGCGGTCGTGGCGGCCACCGGCAGCACCCCGGTCGCACCCTTGGCCAGCGCCTGGAAGATCCGCGGCGGCGTCATCAGGTACCGACGGTCGAGAATGGAGAGGACCAGGGCGAGCAGGGTCGCGTAGACCACCGCTCGGAAGGCCGACTGCTCGAGGGCGAGCAGGACGACGATCAGGGCCAGCGAGCTGAAGTGGTAGCCGAAACGGCCGAGCAGCCGCCAGAACCCAACGTGCTCGACCTCGACCGGCCGGACGCCGAACCGGCGGGCGTCCATCTCGATCGCGCACACGATGCCGAGGTAGTACAGCAGCGTCGGGATCAGCGCGTAGCCCAACACCGCCAGGTAGGACACCCGCAGCAACTCGGCGATGATGAATGCCGCCGCGCCCAGCGTCGGTGGCGAGAGGATGGCTCCGATGCCGGCGGCCGCGAGCAACCCGCCGCCGGCGTCGGGTGGGTAGCCGGCCCGGCGCAGGATCGGCCAGGACACCGTGCCCAGGCTGACCGTGGTCGCCGTGCTGGACCCGGACACGGTGCCGAGCAGGAAGCCTGCACTGGTCACCGTCCGACCGGGCGCGGCCCGGGAGTTCCGGAACGCGGCCATGCTCAGGTCCAGGAAAAATTGCCCGGCACCGGACAGCTCGAGCACGGCGCCGTAGATCGTGAACAGGATGATGTACGTCGCGGCGACGTCCAGCGGTACGCCGAAGATGCCCTCGGTGCCCATGACGAACTGCGAGGTCAGCCGGGTCAGCCCGTAGCCGCGGTGCCCGATCAGCCAGCCGTTGGGGATCAGCTCCCCGAAGTAGGCGTAGGCCAGGAACAGCACGCAGATCGCCGGCAGCACCGGTCCGGTGGTGCGCCAGGTGGCGGCCAGGACGAGCAGGACGAGGACCAGCCCGCACACCACGTCGATGACGAAGGGCCGGAAGCTGCGCGAGAGGTAGGCGTCGAAGCCCCCGATCAGCGGCCAGGTCGTCACGAACAACGTCGCCCCGGCCAGCAGCCAGTCGACCACGCCGGGCTGGTCGGAGTTCGACGCGCCGGGCAACAGGCGCAGGGCCGGGCGGTACAACAGGAAGGTGAGGGCGAGGACCGGGGCGAGGAATGTGATGCGGTAGGCCAGGACGGCGACGGGGGAGAAGACGTTCCACAGCGCGTACGCCGAGAGGGCTGCCGCCGCGACGGAAACACCGATCCCGACTGGTCCCCGCAACGTCCGGGCCGGCCGCTCCGCCTCGGCCGCGACCAGCTTGTCGTCGGTCCGCGGGCTGTCCACGCTCATCCGGCTCGAGTCTGCCCCTCCCGTATTGTCCCAGCGGTGTCGGCGCGCTCAGGTGGTCGCGCCGTCGAAGGGCACCTCGGTGCGCCATCCCGCACCGGCTGAGCCGGCCAGCGCGGCCAAGTCGGCCAGCGCCCCAGCGATCAGCTCGGGATCGAACGGCGTACCCGCGGCGATCGTCCCGTTCACGGTCAGCGAGGCGGCCCGGATGCCGCGCTCGCGCAGGTCCTGATCGAGGGCGGACACCAGGTTGCGCAGCGCCGCCTTCTGCACGCCGAGGCTCGCCGCCGAGGTCATCGGAGATCTCCCGCTGCCGCTGCCGGTGGCCAGCACGACCGAACCCGGCCGCAGGAACGGCAGCGCGGCCTGAACCGACGTGAGCAGGCTCGCCGCACCGACGGTGAGGTCGGTCAGCAGCTGGGCTGCGGTCAGCTCGGTGGCACGCGCCGTCCGGAAGGCCACCGCGTTGTGGTGCAGCAGGTCGATCTGCCCCCCGAAACCGCCGAACCGGGTCACCGCCGCGGTGAGTTCGTCGGTGTCGGTGACGTCGAGCGCGGTCCAGCCGACCGTGATGTCCTCGGCCTGCAGCGATTCCCCGAGCGCGGTCAGCCGGCCCTCGTCGCGCGCGATCAGCGCGATTGCCCAACCGTTGCGGCCCAGCATGCGGGCCATGGCCGCTCCGACGCCCGGACCTGCGCCGACGATGACCGCGACCGGTGCACTCATGATCGTCGACCCTAGTCGCAGGCCGATGACCGGCCTCAACCGATCTGCGCGTAGCCCCGGCGGACGGCTTCGGCCAGGCCTTCGGGCGCGAACGGCCACCGCAAGCCGCCCTCGGCCAGGGCCCGCTCGACAGGTACGCCGGCCGCGTGCAGCACGGCGATGAGATCGGCCACGACCGTGATGTCGTCGCACTGCCGACGCACGAAGGTGCCGTCGACCGCCGCGCCGTGGCCGGGCAGCACCACGCTGTCTTCGGCAAGTCTGGGCAGCAGGGCGGCCAGCGTGTCCGGCCATTCGAGCGGGAAGCTGTCCTTCCCGTACGCCGGCGGACCGGACTCCTCGACCAGGTCACCCACGATCCACGTGCCGTCGACGTGCAGCACCAGGTCGTTGTCGGTGTGCCCGCGGCCAAGGTGCAGCAGGTCGACCACGCGGTCGCCGAGGTCGACCCGCTCCTCCGCGCCGACCAGCCGGGTGGGCGGGGTGAGGACGACGTCGCGGAACTCCTCGCTACCCTCGACGCCCCAGGAAACGGCGCGCGCGAGCATGGGCGCTTCGTGCTCGGCGAACTGCGCGGGCAGCCGCTCGTGACCGTAGATCGGCATCCCCGGCCCGAAGCACTGGTTGCCGAAGCAGTGGTCGAAGTGCCCGTGGGTGTTCACTGCGCACCGGACCGGTCGGCCCAGCACGCGCAGGTCGTCGCGGAGCTCGTCGCCCTGCCGCCGCGAGCCGCGGGTGTCGACCACGAGCAGGCCGTCGGCGCCACGAACCACGGCCACGGTGACGTCGTACGGCTCGTAGCGGCCCTGGAGTACGCCGTCGGCCACCTCGACCCAGCCGGTCATCTGACGATCAGAGCCAGGCGAGGAGCAGCACGACGGCGCTGAGGACCGGGATCGCGAGCAGGACCGCGCCGAGAGCCAGCCGGCTGCGACCGACGAGTTCCAGAACCCAGTACGCCGCGCTGACGACGGCGACGGCGATGGTCACGTGGAACAGCGTCGCCAAGGCGATGCCGGCGATCGCTCCGGCCCGCACGTGGGGGGCCCACAGCAAACTCAATGCCAGCGGGATGAGAATTGCCGCCGCCAGGCCGCGGGTCAGCTCGACCCACAGACGTTCCTCCCCCATCCACCACAGCTCCAGGAATCCTGGGACGCGGATGTCGAGCAGGTCGAAGGACGCGCAGAGGCCCAGGTAGGCGATGGCCAGCAGGGATCCGACGACCGCAACCGGATGCCATGCCCTCCTCGGCCATGACCAGCCGGTCCCGGATCCGGTGATCATCGTCGCCGTGGTTACAGCCGCCCAGATCAGCCAGCGGCGAACGATCCGGGTGCCGCCGTCCGCCATGGCGTCACGCATGATCCGGTCGGCCTCGCTGCGACGTACCGTGACCTGCTTGGTGGACCGGTACGTCTGATTCCGTTTCTCGTGCACCAGGCCGTCGTGCAGCAGCGCGGCCGGGAGGTGCCGACCGGACTTCGGGACGAGCCAGGTGAACAGCACCGGGACTGAGGTGAGGTCGGTGTGAAAGTCTCCGATGCCCCCACCTACCACCAACTCACCGCAGTGCCGATCGCAGTAGGCAATCCGCCTCCGTAACTGCCAGTCCTCGTCCCGACCGTGCTCGTGCCGGACCAGGACGATGTGCAGCGGCGTTTCAGGATCTGGCGGCTCGTCAGGCTGGCCAGGGCCCGGCGGCGGGGCGCCGCCGTCGTAGAACCGCGACGGTTCGGCGGTGATCCTGCCGACATCGGGGATCATGCCGACATGGTGACACCGCAACGGCCCGTGGACACGGGTTCTGCCCCGCCGTGGACCGCCGGGATGCTCGACAGCGCGGGCACGAGGGAGCAGTCTGCAAACCGCATCCGGCACCGTCTCGATGGGGAGCGGCATGGCAGAGCGCGTCGACCTGGGCAAGGACAGAGACAAGGACACCGGTAGCGAGCCGAGCCTCAAGCGGGTCATGGGGCCGGGACTGCTCCTGCTCTTCATCGTCGGGGACATCCTCGGCACCGGGATCTACGCGCTCACCGGACAGGTGGCCGCCGAGGTCGGCGGGGTGGTCTGGCTGCCGTTCCTCGTCGCCTTCCTGGTCGCGCTGGTCACCGCGTTCAGCTACCTGGAACTGGTCACGAAGTACCCCAAGGCGGCCGGCGCCGCGCTCTACACGCACAAGGCGTTCGGCATCCACTTCGTCACGTTCATCGTGGCCTTCACCGTCATGAGTTCCGGCATCACGTCGGCCTCGACGGCGGCCAAGGCGTTCGCCGCGAACTTCGCCGAGGCCTTCGACCTCGACCTCGGCGAGGGCCTCGCGGTGACCCTGGTCGCGCTGGCGTTCATGGCGCTGGTGGCGATCGTGAACTTCCGCGGCGTGGGGGAGAGCGTCAAGACCAATGTCGTGCTCACCGTCGTGGAGCTGACCGGACTGCTCATCATCATCACCATCGGCCTGTACGCCCTGGGCGTCGGCGACGGCGACTTCTCCCGGGTGACCCAGGCCGACACCGGTGACCGCTCCCTGCTCGGTGGCGTCATCGTGGCCACCACGATCGCCTTCTTCGCGATGGTCGGCTTCGAGGACTCGGTCAACATGGCCGAGGAGTGCAAGCGGCCCAGTGCGATCTTCCCGAAGGTGCTGCTGTTCGGCCTGTTCGCGACGGGCGCGATCTACGTACTCGTGTCGATCTCGGCCATCGCTCTGGTCCCGGCCACCGACCTCCAGGAGGGTGACACCCCGCTCCTGAAGGTCGTCGAGGCCGGGGCGCCTGGCTTCCCGATCGGCATCTTCGCGTTCATCACGATGATGGCCGTCGCGAACTCGGCCCTGATCAACATGTTGATGGCCTCGCGGCTGGTCTACGGGATGAGCCGGGAGGGCGTGCTGCCTTCGCCGTTGGGCCGGGTGCATGCGAGCCGCCGTACGCCGTACATCGCGATCCTGTTCACCACGGCGCTGGCCTTCGGCCTGATCACGTTCGTCGGCGAGATCCCGCTGCTCGGGCCCACCACCGCCCTGCTGCTGCTGTTCGTCTTCACCGTCGTCAACGTGACGGTCCTGGTGCTGCGCCGAGACACGGTGGAGCACAAGCACTTCCGGACGCCGACCTTCCTGCCGGTCATCGGGGCCTTGACGTGCGGCTTCCTGGCCACGCCGTTCACCGGCCGGGACAACCAGCAGTACGTCATCGCCGGCGTGCTGCTCGCGATCGGCGTCGTGCTCTGGGCCATCACGGTGTTCGTCAACCGGCAGACCGGGGTGACCGGTGAAGGCGACCCCGCGAACCTGGCCGGCGGCGGTCCCGTCAACTGACCGGTGCTGTTCACCAAGGCCGTTCTCGACGGGATCGCCGAGGGTCGGATCACGGTGGCCTACCGCCGCTGGGACCGACCTCGGGCCGTGGTCGGCGGCCGGCAGCGAACCCGGGTCGGCGTGCTGGCCATCGAACGGGTGGAGCCGGTCGACGACGCGGACCTCACCGACGCCGACGCCCGCGCGGCGGGCCTGCCCGGCCGGGCCGCGCTGCTGCGCGTCCTCGACCCCCGGCCGGACAGACGTACGTACCGGGTCGACTTCCGCCTGGTCGGTGAGGATCCGAGGATCGCGCTGCGGGAGGACGCTGCGCTGGCCGCCGAGGACATCGTCGACCTGCGCCGCCGGCTGGCCCGCCTCGACGCGGCGAGCACGCACGGCCCCTGGACGGAGCAGACCCTGGACCTCATCGCGCAGTTCCCGGGCCGCCGCGCCCCGGACCTGGCCGAGCTGGTCGCTCGTCCCACCCAGCCGTTCAAGACCGACGTCCGCAAGCTCAAGGAACTCGGGCTGACCGAGAGCCTCCCGGTGGGCTACCGCCTCTCGCCGCGGGGACGCGCCTTCCGCGCCGCCCGCCCCGCCTGAGGCGGTTTCGCCGCCCGTCTCGGTACGATCCGGGTCGGCATCAGGGGCAGCGGGGGAGGTGCTCACGGTGGCGACGTGTCTGCCCGAGCGGCCCAGCTTCACCACCGAGTCCGAGCGCATGGTGTGGCGGTTGGTGCGCGAGCAGCTGCCCCCCGACGCCATCCTGCTGGCAAATTACCGGGTGACCGACCGGACCAAGGACCACGAGGCCGACCTGGTTGTCGTCCTGCCCGGCGCCGGCATCGCCGTGGTCGAGGTCAAGGGGCGCAGCGCGCGGCACGACGGGCGGTACTGGTACATCGACCGTGGCGGCAGGCCGACGCGGATGGATCCGGTCGGTCAGGCCCGCGCGGCCAAGTACGCGCTGCGGGCGTACGTGGAGGGCGACCCACGCTGGGCCGGTCGCGAACGGGTCCGATGGGGTCACCTGGTCGTGCTGCCGTTCTCGCCGGTGCCCGACGACTTCGCGCTCGCGGACTGCCCGCGCTGGATGGTCATCGACCGAGAGCAACTGGCCGACATCGTGCCGCTGATCGGGTCGGCGCTGCGGCAGCTGGACGTACCGCATCCGGGGCCTGACACCGACGACACCGCCACCCTGGAGGAGATCCTGGCCGGTCGACCGTTGCCGATGGGCGACCT
The DNA here is from genome assembly GCA_013813215.1 of Geodermatophilaceae bacterium. Classification (GTDB taxonomy): domain Bacteria; phylum Actinomycetota; class Actinomycetes; order Mycobacteriales; family Geodermatophilaceae; genus JACCSC01. The sequence goes on from JACCSC010000253.1 coordinate 11,917, forward strand.
GCTCGGCGAGGCCGCCGAGCGCGCCGAGCAGGTCGAACGGCTGACCGAGCAGCAGGCGGTGATCCTCGGTGCGATCCAACTGCTGTCGCGGGTCGAGGTGCGCGGCGGGGCCGGCAGCGGCAAGACGTGGCTCGCCGTCGAGCAGGCCCGCAGGCTGTCCCGACGCGGGCTCCGCGTGGCCCTGATGTGCTATTCGCGCGGGTTGAGCGCCTACCTCGTGCGCCGGTGCGCCACGCTGCGGCGTACCGAGCGGCCGGCGTACGTCGGCACGTTCCACGGTCTGGGGCAACAGTGGGGCGCCTCGGCCGGCAGCGAGGACGACTCCGATTTCTGGGAGCGTCGGCTGCCGTCGGAGATGGCCGCTCTCGCGGCCGCCCTGCCACCGGGGCAACGCTTCGACGCGGTGGTGGTGGACGAGGCGCAGGACTTCGCCGACTCCTGGTGGACACCGGTGCTCGCCTCCCTGCGCGAGGAGGAGTCCGGCGGGGTCTTCGTGTTCACCGACGAGGGGCAGCGGGTCTTCTCCCGCTTCGGCCAGGTCCCCATCCCGCTGGTACCGCTGCTGCTGGAGACGAACCTGCGCAACACCAGGCCCATCGCGGAGTCCTTCAAGCCGCTCACGCCGGTCCAGATGCGGATCGGGCCGGTCGACGGCCCGCCGGTCAGGTTCGTCGCCTGCACCACCGAACTGGCGCTGGAGACCGCTGACACGGAAGTGGATCGGCTGCTCGAGGACTGGCGGCCGCAGGACGTCGCCCTGCTGACGACCGGTCCTCGGCATCCCGAGCAGAGCCAACGGCAGGGCCATGGACAGGACTGGTACTGGGAATCCTTCTGGGACGACGCGCAGGTCTTCTACGGGCATGTCCTTGGCTTCAAGGGCCTGGAACGCCGGGCCGTCGTCCTGGCCGTCAACGAGTCAGGCGACCGCGATCGCGCGCGGGAACGGCTCTACGTAGGGCTTTCCCGGGCCCGCGACCAGCTCGTCGTCTGCGGCGACCCGGAGCACATTCGGCGGATCGGGGGACCGCAGGTCGCCGCCCGGCTCGGCCTGCCTGGCTCGAGGTAGCGCCGCCCCGGCCGCCGGCCCCGTCGGACCACGTGCAGGGTCAGTGGACCGGTGGACGCGAGTAGGCCCTCGGGCGGACCAGACTCGGGATGGAGTCGACCCCTGGAGAACATCGTGCACACCGTGCTCATCGCCCTGCATGCACTGGCCGGCACGGTCGCCTTCGCGAGCGGTGTCACGGCGCTACGCCGACGTGCATGGTTCGCCGCCTACTACTGGTCGATGGTGGCGATGGCCACGTCCGTCGCCGCCGCCGTCGCGGTGGCGTGGACCGGGCTGGAGACCGTGACCAGGCTCGTCTTCGCAGGGTTGCTCGGGCTGGCCGCGGTGATGGTGTGGCGAGCGGAGCTGGCCCGCCGTCTGCTGGTCAGCGGGAGCTATCCGTCGCCGGCCGCCGTCGGGCACATCGGCTTCACCCTCGTCGGGTTGGCCGACGCCCTTGTGGTGGTGACGGTCTTGAACCTGGGGGCTCCCGGCCTCGTCGTGGCCGCCGTGGCCGTCCTGGTCGCGGGGACGGGACACGTCGCGGTCGGCCGGGCCCGCCAAACTCCGATCAGGGCGCGGAGCTGACCGCCGTACGCCGTCGCCGCACCAGCAGGCCGAGCCAGGACGCCGCGACCACCACCCCCACCGCGACCCGCACCTCGGTGATCCGGTCCCCTGGGTAGATCACCCCGGTCACGTATGTGTCGATGAACCCGTCGGTGAGCGCCGGCCGGCCGGCCGACTGGCGCAGCCAGTTCTCCAGGTAGGTCAGCGGGCAGAGCCACTCGAACACCACGATCGCGATACCCCACGCGACGACCGCCAGATGCAATGGGAACAGCCGCGGCCAGCGCCACGCGAGAAATCCACCCAGGACGAGGAAGACCAGAAAGGCGAAGTGCGCGACCACCACCGCGTCGGCCAGCACCCCAGACATAGCGCCTCCTCCGCGCCAAGGGTAGTCGCCGCGATTCGTTGGCTCCGATGTCCCGCACCGCGCGGATCAGCGCGGCTACCGTGACGCCATGCTGGGGCTTCCCGACACCATCCGCGCCTGCCTGTTCGACCTCGACGGCGTCCTCACCCAGACGGCGAAGGTCCACCAGGCCGCCTGGAAGAGCACCTTCGACGAGTTCCTGCGCCAGCGGGACGGCGCGCGCTTCGCGGAGTTCACCCCGGCGGACTACAACGAGTACGTCGACGGCAAGCCGCGGCGCGACGGCGTACGGGACTTCCTGGCCTCGCGCGACATCAGCCTTCCAGAGGGCGATCCCGACGACCCCCCCGACGCCGAAACCGTTGCCGGCGTTGGCAACCGGAAGAACGAGCTGCTGCTGCGCGAGATCGACGAGCACGGCGTCGACAGCTACGCGGGGTCGCTGCGCTACGCCCGGGCCGTCCGCGATGCCGGGCTGTCCGCCGCGGTCGTCACGGCCAGCGCGAACGGCGAGCAGGTGATCGCGGCGGCTGGCTTCGCCGAGCTCATCACGGCCCGCATCGACGGAGTGGTCGCCGCGGAGCAGAATCTGCGCGGTAAGCCGGCGCCGGACACCTTCCTCGCCGGGGCCCGGGCGCTCAACGTGTCGCCGGCCGAGGCCGCGGTCTTCGAGGACGCGCTGGCCGGCGTGGCCGCCGGCCGGGCCGGTGCGTTCGGGTACGTGGTCGGAGTGGACCGGGTGGGTCAGCGCGCGGCGCTGGAGCAACGCGGGGCCGACGTGGTCGTGGACGACCTCGACGAGCTGCTGGACCGGGAGTGAGCGGCACCCCGGCGCACTCACTGGCCGACACCGAGCCGTCGTTCCCGGTCGAACCGTGGGCCATCCGGGAGACCGAGCTCAACCGCGCGGCCCTCGCCGTCACGGAGTCGGTCTTCGCCCTCGGCAACGGGCACATCGGCATGCGCGGCACGCTGGACGAGGGCGAGCCACGCGCGGTTCCCGGGACGTATCTGAACGGCTTCTTCGAGGAACGGCCGCTGCCACACGCCGAGGCCGGGTACGGGTTCCCCGAGTCGGGCCAGACCGTGCTCAACGTCACCGACGGGAAGCTGATCCGGCTGCTGGTCAGCGACACCCCGCTGGACCTGAACTACGGCACCGTGCTGGCCCACGAGCGGGTGCTCGACCTGCGCTCGGGCCTGCTGGTACGGCGTTCGGAGTGGCTCTCGCCCAACGGGCACAGCGTGCGCGTCCGCTCCCAGCGGCTGGTGTCGTTCACCCGACGGTCCATCGCGGCGATCTGCTACGAGGTCGAGCCGCTCGACGCCGACCTGTACATCGCGATCCAGTCCGACCTGCTGGCCAACGAACCGCTCACCGACGGCATGCCGTCAGACCCGCGGGCGGCGGCGGCCCTGAAGTCCCCGTTGCACAACGAGTTGGCCGACTGCGGTGACCTCGGTGCGGTCCTCGTCCACCGCACCGAGCGCAGCCAGCTGCGGATGGCGGCGGGGATGGACCACGAGTTCGACGTACCGGAGAAGGTGGCGACCAGCCTCGAGGCCGCGGGTGATCTGGCGCGACTGACCATCGCGGCCCGACTGCCCAAGGGGAGCCGGTTGCGGCTGGTCAAGTACCTAGCCTACGGCTGGTCCAGCCGGCGCTCGGCGTCCGCGCTGCGCGATCAGGTGGAAGGTGGCCTGGCCACGGCGAAACTTGCCGGCTGGGACGTGCTCGCGCAGGAGCAGCGGGACTTCCTGGACCGGCACTGGGAGGCCGCCGACATCGAGATCGACGGCGATCCCGAACTCCAGCAGGCCGTGCGGTTCGCCACCTTCCACGTGCTGCAGGCCGGCGCCCGTGCCGAGGAGCAGCCCATCCCGGCCAAGGGGCTGACCGGACCGGGGTACGACGGGCACGCCTTCTGGGACTCCGAGACCTTCGTGCTGCCGGTGCTCACCTACACCGCGCCGAGGGCGGTGTGCGATGCGCTGAAGTGGCGGCACTCGACGATCGAGCTGGCCCGCGAGCGCGCCGACATGTTGATGCAGGCCGGAGCAGCGTTCCCCTGGCGGACGATCCGTGGGGAGGAGTGTTCCGGCTACTGGCCGGCCGGTACGGCGGCGTTCCACGTCAACGCCGACATCGCCGACGCGACTGTCCGCTACCTGAACGCGACCGAGGACGAGGTCTTCGACGCCGACCATGGCGCGGAACTGCTCATCGCGACCGCCCGGCTCTGGGCCTCGCTCGGGCACTTCAACGGTGACCGCGCGTTCCGGATCACCGGCGTCACCGGCCCCGACGAGTACACGGCGATCGTGGACGACAACATCTACACCAACCTGATGGCGCAGCGGAACCTGCGGGCCGGCGCCGACGCCGCCGAGCGCCAGCCCGAGGTCGCCGAGCGACGGGAGGTCACCGTCGAGGAGATCGAGAGCTGGCGGGCGGCGGCCGAGGCGATGACGATCCCGTACGACGAGGGGCTCGGCGTACACCAGCAGTCCGAGGGCTTCACCCACCACGCCGAATGGGACTTCGAGGGCACCACGCCCGAGCAGTACCCGTTGCTGCTGCACTTCCCCTACTTCGATATCTACCGCAAGCAGGTCATCAAGCAGGCCGACCTCGTGCTGGCGATGCACCTGCGCGGGGACGCGTTCACCGCCGAGGAGAAGACCCGCAACTTCGCCTACTACGAGGCGCGCACGGTGCGGGATTCGTCGCTGTCGGCCGCAACGCAGGCGGTGATCGCCGCCGAGGTGGGACACCTGCAGCTGGCCTACGACTACTGGGGCGAGGCGGCGCTGGGTGACCTGCACAACCTGCACCACAACAGCCATCACGGCCTGCACATCGCCTCGCTGGCCGGTGCCTGGACGGTCGCGGTGGCGGGGTTCGGCGGTATGCGTGACCACGATGCGCGGCTGAGCTTCGCGCCGCGGCTGCCGCCGGGTATCTCGGGCCTGCGGTTCCGCCTGCAGTTCCGCGGTCGCGGGCTACAGGTGCGGATCGAGCCGGAGCAGGCGACGTACGTCCTGCGATCCGGCGCGCCGCTGACCGTCTGGCACCACGGCGAGGAACTGGAGGTCACGGCGGATGCCCCGGTCAGCCGACCGCTCCCGCCGCTGCCGGAGGTCGAGCCGGTGGACCAGCCGGCCGGTAAACGGCCTCGGCGCCGGACCGCCCGCAGCTGATCGCGCCGCCCGGCTGGGGCCGACCGAGGGGCCGGGTTCCCGCCGAGATACCGGAAGCGGTAGAACGACGCAGCACATCACCGTCCGTCCCTGGAGCTGCCGTGATCACCCTGACCGCCGACAAGCGGGTACTGGTCGCCGAGATCAACAACGATTCCCTGCGCGCCGCCCAGGGCTCGATGGTCGCCTTCGAGGGCTCGGTGGAGTTCGTCGGCGCCAAGATGGGTGGGGGCGACGGCTTCCGGGCCGCGCTCAAGCGCAGGGTCGCGGGGGAGAGCCTGGACCTGATGGAGGCGCGGGGCACCGGCCGGGTCTTCTTCGCCGAGGACGCCCTCGACGTCACCGTGCTGGATGTCGGCGGCTCCCGGTTGACCCTCGAGAGCGACCACATCCTGGCCGTCACCCCCGGGCTCCGGCTGGACGTGCAGTTCGCCGGCCTGCGCGGCATGACCAGCGGCCAGGGCCTGGCCACGACGACGGTCGACGGGCAGGGCCAGATCGCGGTCAAGAGCGACGGGCCGATCTTCGGCCTGGAGGCCAGCCCTGGGCAGGACGTCGTCGTCGACCCCGACGCCTACGTCGGCTCCTACGGCAACCTGCAGATGTCGATGGTCTCCGGGGTGTCGTGGAAGTCCCTCGTCGGCGAGGGCACCGGCGAACCGTTCTCGCTGCGGTTCACCGGCCACGGCCTGGTCTACGTCCAGTCCGCGGAGCGCTGAGTCATGCTGTTCGAACAGGTCAACAACAAGGTAGTGCGGGCCCACGTCACGGCTCAGAGCCCGGTGCTCGCCCGCCGCGGGGCAATGCTGGGGTACTCCGGGGCGGTGGCCTTCCGGCCCGTCCGCGGGCAGGGCGGTGGGGTCGGGGGGTTCGTCGGAGCGGCGATGTCGGGGGAGAGCAACCCGATGATGGCCAGCGAGGGCGACGGGGCGGTGCTGTACGGCTACAAGGGCCTGTACGTCACCGTGATCGACCTCGACGGCAGCTACCCGCTGACCTGCGAGGCCGACCGGTTGCTGGCCCACGACGCGAACCTGCAGACCAGCGTGCAGTTCGTCGGTTCGGGCGGTGTGCGCGCGGCGGTTCGCGGCGCGATGACCGGCCAGGGACTGTTCACCACGCTCGTGCACGGCCGGGGTCCGGTGGCGCTGCTCTCGCACGGCGGCGCGTTCCCGCTCCAGGTCACCGGCCAGTGGCCGGTAGGGGTCGACCCGCAGGCGTACGTCGGGCACACCGGAAACCTCAGCCTGGACCTCAAGGCCAAGGTCGGGTTCCGCGATCTCACCGGCCGCGGGTCGGGCGAGGCGTTCACGTTGCAGGTGACCGGGCAGGGCACTGTCTACGTCCAGGCCAGCGAACAGAAGTTCTGAGGGAGACCGACATGGCCGGACCCAGCGTGTTCACCGCCCAGTCGTTGCCCGACGGCGACAACGTCAACCCCTACGTCTACTCGATCGGCCTGGCCGGCGAGTGGTTCATCAGCAAGGGCGCCATGCTCGCCTACTACGGCAACATCCGCTTCGAGGCGGTCAGCCGCTACGCCTCGGTACGCGATTTCGTCGCCGCGCAGTTCGCCAGCCCCGTCTACGTGCAGGACTGGGTGGTGGCCGAAGGCCAGGGCAAGCTGGTCATCGGGGACCGCGGCTTCGATCTGAACGCCTACGACCTGGACGACGGCAACCTGACCATCAAGGCCTCCAACCTGCTGGCCTTCGACACCCGGCTCGCGCTGAAGCAGTCGATCGTGCCGGGGTTCGTGGTGCTGATCGGCACCGGCCGGTTCATCGCCTCGTCGAACGGCCCGGTGATCTTCGTCGAGCCGCCGTTCCGGGCGGATCCCGAGGCATTGCTCGGCTGGGCGGACTGCCCCTCACCGGCGGTGCACCACGACGCGGCCTGGATGGCCGCCTCGTTCGCCGGGGCGCTGCAGGGGGCCTTGGGCCGGACGTCGGGGGAGGAGAAGCAGTACGACTTCACCGGCACCGGGACGGTCCTGATGCAGTCCTCGGAGATCGCCCGGGCGGACCCCGCGGTACTGCGGCTGATCGAGGACCAGACCCGGCTGCTGACCGACGCCCAGGCGGGGTCGCTCGGACAGCAGCTCATGGCCCGGGTCCAGCAGCGCTGAGCCCGCGGCGGTCAGGGGCCCCCGGCGGTCAGGGGCCCCGGCGGTCAGGCGACCCGGCCGAAAGGACGGGCGCGCAGCCCGGTCCACACACCGTTGACGTAGTACACGTCCGCCCGACACACCTCCAGCACCGCCTGCTCGCTGTCGCCACGGACCAGCACCAGCGAAGACGACAGGTCGTCGAACGCGCCGGCCTCGATGAGCGTCCCGGCCGCCTTGAGCTCCACGATCCGTGCCAGGTGCTCGGCCCGGAACTGCGGCCGGCGTTCGGCGGCGTCGGCGGCGTACGTCGCCTCGACCACCCACACGTGCTCAACCGCGGGCAGTGCGGGGGTCATCGCGGCGCCCCCCGTGGCGGTCACGCGCTGACCGGGGTGCTCACGCCGACGCCACCGCGGGTCTGCCCGCCGAAGCGCTGCTTGTCCTTGACCAGGTCGAGCGGGGCCAGGGTGGAGCGGGAGTCCAGAATGTCCTGGGTCAGCAGCTCGGCCGGCACGAGCCAGGACACCTCGAACTCCAGGCCGTCCGGGTCCTTGGCGTACAGCGCCTTGGTGGTCCCGTGGTCGGTCGCTCCGGCCAAGGCACCGAGCTCGCTCAACACGCCCTCGATCCGCTCCAGCTCGTCGAGGGTGTCGACCTCCCAGGCCAGGTGGTACAGCCCGACGGCGCCGCGGCCGGCCGGCGAGGCCAACGCGCCGGCGCCGACCTCGAACAGGCCGAGGTCGTGGTCGTTGGTCGAGCCGCCGGCCCGCAGGAACGCCGCACCGCGCAGCTCGGCCATCCCGTCGATCGGTGCGAACCCGAGCGCGTCGGCGTAGAACTGCACGCTGCGTTTGACGTCGCGGACGTAGAGCACCGCATGGTTCAGGCGTTGCACCGGCATGATCTTCTTCTTTATAGTTGACGGGTCAACAGAACGCGTATGGCCATCGGCCCATTCCCCGGGTCACGGGTTCGCGAGCACCTCCTCGGCCGCATCCACTAACAGCTGAGCTGCTCGCATCGCTCGCTTGACCTGTCCCGCTCCGATCACCTCGATGCCGTAGTGGGCTTGATCCTTGATGCCGAGGGCCTCGGCGAGCGCTCGGCTGGCCCTTCGGGCCCGATCAGTCTTGATGTCCTTGTCACCCGGCCCCCACCGCGCAATTTCGAGTAGGGCGATGGCCTCGCGATGATCCTGTCCTCGGGCTCGCTGGTGAAGCAAAGCGCAGCAGATGGCGTCACTGGCCGCGATGGCCGCAAGGACCGCGGTGCCTGCACGGGCACTGTCGAGGCGGCCGCCGCCTTCGGGCTCCTCCGCAGCCGAGCCGGCTAGCCGGAGGTAAGCCACCGCTTGCTGCAGCCGGGCCCGTGCCTCCTTCACACCGCATTCAGAGCGTCGTCCGCGTGGAGTCACAACCCCGCCACCCGGAGGATGTCGGGATGCAGTTCGGTCAGGAAATCGATATCTCGGCGCCACTCGGCGACCAGGTTGGCGTCTGAGCTGATGAGCCTTCTCAACTCAAGTCGGTTCAGATCCAGGACGTGGGCGTGATTGCCAGTCCACGATCGGATCGACGTACGGAGCTGGTGGACTTGGCGTACCCAACTCGCCGTCCCCCGCCTCGTGGGACGGACCAGCAAGACATCGATGTCGCTGTCCTCATCCCCGTCCCGTCGAGCCGCGGACCCGTACAGGGCGGCCAACTCTGGCTGTGGATCCCAGTCGCGCAGTTCGGCGACCAGCCGGCGCCTGAGCTCCCCGCGTGCGTCGAGCAGCGACTCGATCGCCGGGTAGAGGACGTGCTCGTAGTTGAGCGAGTAGCTGATGGGGTCGAATGTGGGGTCGGCAGTCACCGTGCCCTGGACGACGAGCCGGTCGAGGGCGCGACGGACACCCGCGGGGGTTCCGGAGGCGGCCTGTCGCACGATCTGCCGTGCGGACATCGGGGTCGAGCGTTGGGACAGAGCACGCAGGATGCCGATCGAGACCGCACCCCACTGAGCTGCCGCTGGCTCGGACACGTTCACGGTGCGATACTACAGTTTCGGAGAGGATACGGCAGTATCCCAGTGGATACTCTGGTATCCGGATCAGTGCCGCCAGCGGGTCAGCTCGACGATCTCCTCGGCGGACATGTCGTGGGTCAGCGCGTGCTCGGCGCGGCGCATGTCGGCCACCGTTGCCGACAGTTCCGGTCCGAACCACGCCGTCAGCTCGGCGTCGCCCTCGAAGGCGGTGGCGGCCTGCTCCAGATCAGCCGGCAAGGGGAGCACTCCCCGCTCGGCGCGCTCGTTCTCGGGGATCGACGAGGGGTCGACGTCCAGCGCCGGCGGCAGGGTGGAAGCGCCGTCGATCCCGGCGTGGCCGGCGGCGAGCAGGCCGGCCAGCAGCAGGTAGGGGTTGGCGGCGGCGTCCACGCACTTGACCTCAACGTTGGCCGAGGTGGGCTCACTGCCCGTCGCGCCGGAGATGAGCCGGATCGCGGCCTCGCGGTTCTCCACCCCCCAGCAGGCGAACGCCCCCGCCCAGTGCGACGGGACGAGCCGCAGGTAGCTCGCGGCTGACGGCGCGCCCAAGGCCAGCAGGGCCGGCAGCCGATCCAGGATGCCGGCCACGAAGCCCTCGCCCGGTGCGGTCAGCCCGGCCGGGCCTGCCCCGCCGGTGAGCAGCGGGCCGTCGGGGCCGCGGACGCTGAGATGGACGTGTCCGCCGTTGCCGACGCCCTCGACGAGCACCTTCGGCGAGAACGACGTCCGCAGCCCATGCCGCTGTCCGATAGCCCGGAGCGTCTGGCGCACGAGCACCGAGGTGTCCGCCGCGCCGACCGGATCCTCGGCGGCGACCGACAGCTCGAACTGCGCCGCGCCGTACTCGGGGTGATACTGCTCGACCACGACTCCCTCGTCCCGCAGCGCGGTGAGCACGTCGCGCGAGTAGTCCGACAGTTCGATCAGCCGGGTCATCCCGTACGCCGGACCGCCCGCCGCTGGGATGAAGCCCGGTGCGTCGCCCCGGCCCAGAGCCCACTCGATCTCGAAGGCGGCCGACGCGATGAGGTCCTGTTGCGCGAGCTTGTCCACCGTCCGGCGCAGCAACGCCCGCGCACATTGCGGGTGCTCGCGCCCGTCCTGATCGAAGCGGTCGACCGGTGCCCAGGCCCACCCCTGCTGCCCGGCCAGCACGGTCAGCCGGTCGAGGTCGGGATGCAGGCGCAGGTCGCCGATCGGGCCGCCGCTGTACCGACCGGACATGATCGAGTCGTCGAGCAGAAAGGCGTCGAACGCCGGGGTCGCGCCCACGCCCCAGACCGCCGCGTGTTCGAGGCGTTCGACCGGAACCGCCTTGACCCGGGTGAGGCCGGCGTTGTCGACCCAGGTCAGGGCGACACCGACGACGTCCAGCCCGGCGAGCCGTTCCAGCGAATGCGCGGCGGCGGCCCGCCGGCGTTCCCGCTCCCGTGCGTCCAACATGCCCATCGGCCCAGTCTCGGCGATCGGGCTCGGCTCGTCGACCCTGGCTATCGTCCCTGACGTGCCCCCGCTGTCCGACGTCGAACTGGTCGACCACCACTGCCATGGCGTCGTACGCCGCGACCTGCATCTCACCGACCTGTCGGCGCTGCTGACCGAAGGCGGCGCGGCCGCCGGTGCGGCGGGCTCGGCGTTCGACTCCCGGATCGGGTTCGCCCTGCGCCGTTGGTGCCCGCCGGTGCTGGACCTGCCGGTCCACGCCTCGCCCGAGGAGTACCTGCAGCGACGTACCGACCTGGGCTGGACCGAGGTGACCCGGCGACTGCTGCGCGCAGGTGGGGGGGCGGCGTACGTGGTCGACACCGGCTTCGAACCCGAGCCGCTGACTCCGCCGGCCGAGCTCGCCGAACTGGCCGGTGCGCCCGCCCACGAGGTGGTCCGGCTGGAGCGGCTGGCCGAGGAGGCGGTGCTGTCCGGCGCGTCGGCGGCCGGTTTCGCCGACGAGGTACGCCGTCTGCTCTGGGAGCGCAGCCGCCACGCAGTGGCCGTCAAGACGATTGCGGCCTACCGGATCGGGCTCGCTCTGGATCCCGCGCGGCCGGCGCCGGGGGAGGTCAGTGCCGCCGCCGGCCGCTGGCTGGCCGCCATCGACGACGGCGCCGCGATCCGCTGTGCGGACGAGATGGTGATCCGGTTCCTGATCTGGGAAGCCATCGACCGTGGCCTGCCCCTGCAGGTCCATGCCGGGTTGGGCGACAGCGACATCGACCTGGGGCAGTGCGACCCGCTGCTGCTTACCGGCCTGCTCCGGGTCACCGAGCCGCTCGGCGTACCTGTGCTGTTGCTGCACAACTACCCGTACCACCGGCAGGCGGGCTACCTCACGCAGGTCTTCGGACATGTGTACGCCGACGTCGGGCTGGCCCTGCACAACGTGGGCGGAGCGGCCCGGCAGGTGCTCGGCGAACTGCTCGAACTCGCGCCGTTCGGCAAGGTGCTGTTCTCCACCGACGCGTACGGCCTGCCCGAGCTGTACCTGCTCGGCACGACGCTGTTCCGCCGGGCGCTCGGCGGCCTGCTCGACGACGGGATTGCGGCGGGGGACTGGGCGGCCGCCGACGCCGAGCGGGTCGCGCAACTGATCGGCAGCGCGAACGCCCGGCGGGTGTACGGGCTGCCAGCCTGAGGCTCAGCCGGTGGCAGGAACGCCTCGTAACGCTCCTCCAGCGATACCCGGTTCGGCGGTCTGGACGCCGACGCCCGCGGATGCGTTCCTCGACGCCGCCCGTAGGCATGTGCCGATTCCTACCCTGGTGTGTCGGTCGACAAAAGCTTGTGTCCGCTCCGGGTCGGGCAGCGTGTCTACGCTCGGGACGACGACACGGGAGCGGAGCGGTGATGGCGGGCAAGAAGCTCAGCAAGGGCGACAAGGTCGAGTGGGAGACCTCGCAGGGCACGACCAGCGGCAAAGTCGAGAAGAAGGTCACCGGCCGGACGAAGATCAAGGGGCACGAGGTCAAGGCCAGCGAGGACGACCCGCAGTACATCGTCGTGAGCGACAAGACCGGCGCCAAGGCCGCGCACAAGCCGTCGGCGCTGAAGAGGAAGTCCTGACGTGGCTGACGACGTCACCAACGACTTCTCCGAGGCGGTGAACATGACCGCGGGGGCAGTTGGAGAAGTGGCTGGACACCGACGAGTCCAAGTCGGTCGGGCAGAAGTCCGGCAACTCCGAGTCGACCGGCCACTAGTCGGGTCGCCGCATCGTAGAGCTCCTGCGGACGAAGCAGGCCGACCACACCGACGCCGACCGCCAGCACATGCGCAAGGTCGTCGGCTACGTCCACCGGCACCTCGCGCAGCGCCCGTCGGGAGACGCGGAGGGCACCGCTTGGCGGTACTCGCTGATGAACTGGGGGCACGACCCGTTGGCGAAGGAAAGTGAGGCCATGACCAGGCAACTCGATGACAAGGTCGCGCTGGTGACCGGCGCTTCGTCCGGGATCGGCGAGGCGACCGCGATCGCGTTGGCTGAGCAGGGGGCCGCGGTCGTCATTGCGGCCCGCCGTACCGACCGGCTGGAGTCGTTGCGCGGCAAGCTGTCCGACGACGGTGCCCGCGTGCTCGCGGTCGAACTCGACGTCGCCGACCAGGCCGCCTGCGCAGCTGCCGTCGAGTCCACCGTCGAGGAATTCGGCGGCTTGGACATCCTGGTGAACAACGCCGGCGTCATGCTGCTCGGCCCCATCGTCGGCGCGGACACCACGGACTGGGACCGGATGATCCAGACCAACGTCCTCGGTCTGATGTACATGACCGACGCCGCGTTGCCGCACCTGATCGAGCGGCGGGGTCACCTGATCCAGGTTTCCTCGGTGGCGGGCCGGGTGCCCTCGCGCGGCGCCGGGGTATACAACGCCTCCAAGTTCGCGGTGAACGCGTTCAGCGAGTCGCTGCGCCAGGAGATCACCCAGCGCGGGGTCCGGGTGACCCTCGTCGAGCCCGGCATCGTCGCCACCGAGTTGCGCGACCACATCACGAACGAGGCGGCGAAGAACTCGGTGAACGCGCGAGCGGCCGAGATGCGCCAGCTGCAGTCCGCCGACATCGCCGCCGCGATCGTCTATGCGGCCACCCAGCCCGACCACGTGGCGGTCAACGAGATCCTCGTGCGTCCCACGGACCAGGGCTGGTAACGCTTCTCACACCGCCGCTGCCGTCCAGGTAACCCGGGCGAAACTTCGGTGACGGACCGTCGAAGGGTCACCTTCCCGCACCCAGGAGTACGCCGTGCCCGTCGGAACGACCGACGCTCTCACCGCCCTGCACGATCACTACATCCGCGCGGTCAACACCGCCATCGCCGCGGGTCGTGAACCGCTGGCCGAGGAACTGGCTCAGCAGTACGCCGACGACGCGCTCGCGCTGATCCTGCCGGGGGACGGGATTCAGCCGGCGTCGGCGTAACAGGACACCGCTGCGACATCCAACGGGAAGCGCACGCCGGTCGCGCCGAACAGCAGCCGTCCGGCCCGGTCGGCGGACTGCCGCGTCAGCTCGGTGATCGCTGCGCCGGACTCGACCGGCGCCTGCACCACGATCTCGTCGTGCACGAACGAGACCAGCTCGGCGCCGTCCACGGTGGCCAGGCCGGTCCGGACCAGGGCCAACCAGACGAGGGCCCACTCCGCGGCGGTCGCCTGCACGACGAAGTTGCGGGTGAACCGGCCCCGCGAGCGGGCCGCGGCATCCCACGGCGCCCAGTCCTCGGGCACCGGAGGGCAGGTCCGGCCCAGGTGGGAACGGACCAGCCCGCCGCGCTCACCGATCCGGGCCGCCTCCTCCAGGAGGTGCAGCGCGACCGGGTAGCGCTCGCGGAGCACCGCGAGCGGGGTCGCCGCGCCTCCGCCGACCTGCCCGTACATGGCCCCGAGCAGCCCGATCTTGGCCCGGGCGCGGTCCCCGGCGAACGAACGGCTGGCGATGGCGGCGTACAGGTCGTCGGCCTCGGCCGCGGCGGTCATTGCCTCGTCCCGGGACAGGGCCGCCAGCAGCCGCGGTTCCAGCTGCCCGGCGTCGGCCACGACCAGCACCCGTCCGGGCTCCGCACAGACCGCGCCGCGCAACACTTTCGGTAGCTGCAACCCGCCGCCCCCGCGAGTCGCCCACCGCCCCGACACCACGCCACCGGGCACGTACTCCGGGCGGAACCTACCCCCGCGCACCCACCGTTCCTGCCAGACCCACCCGTTGGCGGCGAGGATGCGGGCCAGCTTCTTGTACTCCAGCAGCGGCGGCACGGCCGGGTGGTCGACCTTGCGCAGCACCCAGCTGCGGGTGGACTCCACGGTGTGCCCCGCGGCGCTGAACGCCCCGAGCACATCGGCCGGGGAGTCCGGATTCACCCGGCGGCCGAAGGCCGCACCGATCCGCGCGGACAGTTCGGCCAGCCGCTGGGGCGGCACACCGGCCGACGTCCGCGGGCCGAGCAATCGCTCCAGCGCGGCGGCGTGCACGTCCGACCGCCACGGCAGACCGGCCGCGGTCAGCTCTACCGCGGCCAGCGCCCCGGCCGACTCCGCGGCCACCAGGAGGCCGAACCGGGCCGGTTGCTCGGTGGCGGCGATCCGGTCTAGCTGGTCGGCGTACACCGCCGCCGCCACCTGCATTGGATCCGCGCCGGCCGGCAGCCGGACCGGCGCCGGCCCGAACAGCGTGAGCCGTTCGTCGGCCTCGGCCGGCGGCTGATCGGCCGGCACCGGCAGCCCGCGTAGCCGCGCCCACGCCGCGGCCACCGACGCCGGCTCGCCCCAGCGTCCGTCGTACCCGAGGAGCAGGGCCTCGGTCAGCGCGAGGTCGTGGCACCTCGCGACCCGGGTCCCTGCGGCCAGGACGGGTGGGTACGCCGCCGCGGTGTCCGACCACACCCAGCGGGTGACCGGGTCCTCGGCCAACGCCGTTGCGAGCGAGTCGACCGATCGCTCGCCGACGGTCGAGCCGCTGAACGGCAGCAGTCGGCCGCCCTCCGCATCGGGGACCACGAGCACCGGCACCCCGGCAGTGTGCCCCCGAGCTCCGACGAACTCAGGTGTCGAGCAGCGCCGACACGGGCGCGCCGCGGATCGAGGCGTCCAGGACCTCGACGGTGTGCGCCATCCCGATCCGGCCGCCGGAGCGCTCGATCGAGGCGGCGACCTGCATGAGGCAGCCCGGGTTCGCCGTCACGAGCAGCTGCGCTCCAGTGGCCAGGACGTTGGCCGCCTTGCGGTCACCGAGCTCCGCGGCCGGTTCGGGGAACAGCACGTTGTAGATCCCGGCCGAGCCGCAGCACAGCTCCGCCTCGGCGATCTCCCGGAGCTGCAGGCCCGGGATTCCCCGCAGTAGCGCCCGGGGTTGCGCCCGCACGCCCTGCGCGTGCGCGAGGTGGCAGGCGTCGTGGTAAGCCACTGTGACCGGCAGGGGATGCCGTGCAGCGACCGGCCCGAGTTCGACGAGCAGCTCGGAGACGTCCCGGACCCGGGCCGCGAACCGCGCCGCCCGCTCGGCGTAGGCCGGGTCGTCACGCAGCAGTTCGGCGTACTCCTTCATCGACGAGCCGCAGCCCGCGGCGTTGACGACGATCCGCTCGACGCCCGCGTCGGCGAACGTGTCGATCAGCGTGCGGGCGAAACCCTGGGCCTCCGGTTCGCGCCCGTTGTGCACGCTCAGCGCACCGCAGCACCCCTGCCCGGCCGGGATGACGACGTCGCAGCCCTCGGCGGCGAGCACCCGCGCGGTGGCGGCGTTCACCCCGGGGAAGAACGCGCCCTGGACACAGCCGGTGAGCATCCCGACCACCATGCGCCGGGTCCCGACCGCAGCCACCCGAGCGGGCAGCTTCTCGGGCCGCTGCAACCGTGGGGTGAGGCGTTCCATCGCGGCCAGGGACGGGGCGATCCGGTCCAACACCCCGGTCCGCCGCAGCAGCCGGTCACCGCCGATCCGCTGCCACGCGCGCAGCGGCCCGCGTACCGCCCGCAGCCGCTTCGGATAGGGAAACAGGGCGAAGATGGCACCGCGCAGGGCTCGATCCCGCGGCGTGCGGGAGTGCCGGCGCTCGACCTGCGCGCGGGTGTCCTCGATCAGCCGGTCGTACTGGACGCCGGACGGGCATGCCGTCACGCAGGCCATGCAGCCCAGGCAGGCGTCGAAGTGGCCGACCATCGACGGGCTCAGCGGGTCGCCCTCCAGGCCCTGTTGCATCAGGTGGATGCGGCCACGCGGGGAGTCCATCTCCTCGCCCCAGAGCACGTACGTGGGGCAGGTCGGCAGACAGAAGCCGCAGTGCACGCAGTCCGCCACCAGTTCCGCGCTCGGTGGATGGTGGGCGTCGAACGCCGGACCCTCGGTGACGCTGGCCATCAGATTCCTCCTACGAACCGGCCCGGCGCCAGCCGGTGGTCGGGGTCGAACTGGTCCTTGACCGCGCGCATCAGATCCAGCGCCGGCACTGGGCCCCAGAGATCGAGCCGGGCCTTGACCTCCGGTGGCGCGTCGAGCACGACCAGGCTCCCCCCGAGGGAGGTGCACAACTCCCGCAGCGGCACGACACGATCGGCGGCTTCCGCCGGCAGGGCGCCGTACAGCACCCCCGCCCCCGCCGAACCGCGCAGTACGGCGCCGCTGTCCCGGCCGGTCGCGAGCAGTCGCGGTACGCCGGAAAGCGCGCAGGTCAGCTTGAGCGCGATCTCACCGGCCCGCCACGGGTAGCGACCCCACCAGCCGGGCATCCCAGCCGACACCTCTACGGCGGCTCCGAGCAGTCCACGGGCCGCCTCCGCCCGGGCGGCCACGCCGCGCTCGCTGCCCTCGAGGAGGATCGCGACCGACCCGCCGCCGCCCGGCCAGTCGACCTCGACCGCACTCGGTACGACATCGCTGTGGATCACCGCAGCTGCGAGCCGCCCGGCATCCCCGGCGTCGGCCGCGGGAGCCATCAGCACCGCCGTCGACTCCGGCACCGGGTGCAGCCGGAACACCGCCCGCGTCACCAGTGCCAGCGTCCCGAACGAGCCGGTCATCAGCTTTCCGAGGTCGTAGCCGGCGACGTTCTTGACCACCCGCCCACCGGAGTGCGCCACGACCCCGTCGGCCCGCACCACGGTGGTTCCGATCATCAGCTCCCGCAGCGTCAGGTACAGCATCCGGCTGGGCCCGCTGCCGTTCGTGGCGATCAACCCCCCGAGGGTCGAACCCGCGATCGGCTCGTCGATGGCCAGCCGTTGACCGGCCGGGGCCACCGCGGCCTGCAGGTCGGCGAGCGGGCAGCCGGCTTCGGCCACGACGACCAGGTCTCCGGCTGCATGATCGACCACGGCGGACAGCGCGGACAGGTCGACGACGAGGTCGACGCGCGTCGGGGGAGCAGCCCAGGTCAGCTTCGTCCCGGCCCCGCGAGCGACCACCGCGAGGCCGTACGCCGCCGCGGCCCGCAGCAGCTCGCCGGTCTCCTCGGTGCTGCCCGGTCGGGCGACGTACGCCGGGCCTACGCCGTCCACCGCATCCTGGGCGTCTCCCTGGCGGACGTCGGCGCAGGTCCCGCTCAGCCCGGCCATCGGGTCGGTCGCGACGGGTGCCATCAGAAGATCTCCGCGACGCCGGCCTTCGCGAGGGGATGCTCCCCCTGGTGCCGACCGGGAACCTCCCCGCACAGGCGCGGCGTGGGAAACACCTTGCCCGGATTGGACACATGCCGCGGGTCGAACGCGCAGCGCACCATCTGCATCGTGTCGAGGTCGGCCGCGCTGAACATCCGCGGCATGTACGCCGACTTGTCCACGCCGACCCCGTGCTCCCCGGTGATCGACCCGCCTGCGGAGATGCACAGATCCAGGATCTTGCCGCTGATCTCCTCGGCCGCCTCGTCCTGGCCGGGCTGCGCGGCGTCGAAGAGCACCAGCGGGTGCAGATTGCCGTCCCCCGCGTGGAACACGTTGGCCACCCGCACGCCTGAGGACCCGGACAGCTCGGCGATGGCCCGCAGCACCTCGGGCAGCGCGGTCCGCGGGATGACGCCGTCCTGCACGATGTAGTCGGGACTGATCCGGCCCACCGCGGCGAACGCGGACTTGCGGCCCTTCCAGATCAGCGCACGTTCGGTGTCGTCGGCGGCGACCCGGATCTCGAACGCCCCGTTCTCCTCGCAGAACCGCCGCACCGCGGCGAACTCCTGCTCCACTTCGGCGGCGGGGCCGTCCAGCTCGACCACGAGGACCGCCCCGGCGCCGTCGGGGTAGTTGCAGTGCACGGCGGCCTCGGCCGCCTCGATGGCCAAGGCGTCCATCATCTCGATGGCGGCCGGTACGACGCCCGCTCCGATGATCGCCGACGTGGCCGCGCCCGCGTCGTCGGTGGACGGAAACCCGGCCAGCACGGTGGTCACGGCCTCGGGCGAGCGGGTCAGCCGCACGGTGACCGACGTGGCGATGCCCAGCGTCCCTTCGGACCCGATGACCGTCCCGAGCAGGTCGTAACCGGGAGCGTCCGGCGCGAGGCCGCCGAGCTGGACCTGTGACCCGTCGGGAGTGACCAGGTCCACGCCGGTCACGTGGTGCGCGGTGAAGCCGTACTTCAGGCAGTGCGCGCCGCCGGAATTCTCGGCCAGGTTGCCGCCGATGGAGCAGATCTGCTGGCTTGACGGGTCGGGGGCGTAGTAGTAGCCGAACGGCGCCGCAGCGCGGGTGACGTCGAGGTTGATGACTCCGGGTTCGACGACGGCGCGGTGGTCGGCGGGGGACACCTGGCGGATCGCGCGCAGCTGCGACATGACGACGAGTACGCCGTCTGCCCGTGGCAGCGCACCGCCGGACAGGCCGGTCCCCGAACCGCGGGCCACGAACGGCATCCGGTGCTCGGAGCAGACGGTCACCGTCGCGGCCACGTGTTCGGCCGTTGCGGCGAGGACCACCAGCGCCGGAGTCACGCGGTAGTGCGCCAACCCGTCGCACTCGTAGGTCCGCAGCCGGGCGTGGTCGGTGATCAACGCGCCCTCGGGCAGAAGGGCGTCCAGCTCGCGGCGTACGGCCTCGATCGCGGCGGGGTCCGGCGTACCGGCGCTGTCCTGTTCCGGTGACGTCGGTCCGACCGTGGACCCGGCGGTCTTCGTGGTCCCGTGCGTCGAGTCCAGATCAGCGCTCATGGCATGCGCTCGTACGCCGGCAGCGTCAGGAACTCCGGGTAGTCCTCGGCCAGGGCCATCTCGGCGAACGTGGCTCGGGCCTCCTCGAAACGCCCGGCGGCGAACGCCTCGTCACCGCGCGCGGCCTGGATCGCGGCGACCTCCTCCTCGATGACCCGTTCGACGAGCTCGCGGGTCACCGTCGAACCGTCGGCCAGAGTCACCCCGTGGTGCAGCCACTGCCAGACCTGGCTGCGCGAGATCTCCGCGGTGGCCGCGTCTTCCATGAGGTTGTTGATCGCCACCGCTCCGGCCCCACGCAGCCACGACTCGAGGTACTGGATGCCGACGCTGACGTTGTTGCGCAAACCGGCCTCGGTCACCTCGCCGGGGGTGGAGGCCACGTCCAGCAGCTGCGCGGCGGTCACCAAGACGTCCTCGCGCAGGCGGTCCCGCTGGTTCGGCCGGTCACCGAGCACGCTGTCGAACACCTCACGGCAGACCGGGACCAAGTCAGGGTGGGCTACCCACGACCCGTCGAAGCCGTCGCCGGCCTCGCGCGTCTTGTCGTCGCGGACCTTGGTCAGCGCCTGCTCGTTGACCGCGGGGTCCCGCCGGCTGGGGATGAACGCGGCCATGCCGCCGATCGCGTGCGCCCCACGTTTGTGGCAGGTCCGGACGAGCAGCTCGGTGTACGCACGCATGAACGGGACGGTCATCGTCACCGAGTTGCGGTCCGGGAGGAGGAACTCCTTGCCGCGGGTCCGGAAGCACTTGATGACGCTGAACATGTAGTCCCAGCGTCCGGCGTTCAGCCCGGCGGAGTGCTCGCGGAGCTCGTGGAGGATCTCCTCCATCTCGAACGCCGCGGGATAGGTCTCGATCAGGACCGTGGCCCGGATCGTGCCGCGGGGGATGCCGACGATCTCCTGGGCCCGGAGGAAGACGTCGTTCCACAGCCGGGCCTCGAGGTGGCTCTCCATCTTGGGCAGGTAGAAGTACGGGCCGGTGCCGCGATCGAGCTGCAGCTGCCCGCAGTGCAGCAGGTACAGGGCGAAGTCCACCAGCCCACCGGAGATCGGCTCACCATCCACCGTGAGGTGCTTCTCGGGCAGGTGCCAGCCGCGGGGCCGTACGACGATCGTGGCCAGGTCCGCGGCCGGCTTCAGCGCGTAGCTTTTGCCCTCGGCGGTGGTGAAGTCGATCGAGCGGGTGATCGCGTCGCGCAGGTTGAGCTGGCCGCCGATCACGTTCTCCCACAGGGGGCTGTTGGCGTCCTCGTGGTCGGCCAGCCACACCTTGGCGCCGGAGTTCAGCGCGTTGACGGTCATCTTGGCGTCGGTCGGGCCGGTGATCTCGACCCGCCGGTCGATCAGTCCGGGTGCCGGGTCGGCCACCCGCCAATCGGGGTCGTCGCGCACCGAGGCCGTCTCGGGCAGGAAGTCCAGCGTCCCGCCGTCGGCCAACGCCGCGTCCCGTTCGCGGCGCCGGGCCAGCAACTGCTGCCGGGTCGGTTCGAACTCCCGGTGCAGGGCGGCGAGCAGCCCGAGCGCGGCAGGCGTGAGCACCTCGTCGTACCGCTCGTGCATCGGCCCGGTTATCTCGACACCGTTCGGGGTCT
>JACCSC010000281.1 GCA_013813215.1 Geodermatophilaceae bacterium
ACGATCCCGGGGTCGTCGTCGCACTCCTGCTCAACCGCATCCACCTCCGGCCGGGGCAGGCGGTGTACGTGCCGCCGGGGCGGCTGCACGCCTACCTGAGCGGCATGGGAATCGAGATCATGGCCGCTTCGGACAACGTCGTGCGCGGTGGACTGACGGCCAAGCGCGTGGACGTGCCGGAGCTGATGACCTTGCTTGAGCCGAGCGGCATTCGCCCGCGCCTCATCGAGGGCGAGGCGGATGGGACCGGCTGGTGGCGCTACCCCTCGCCGGCCCCGGACTTCGCGCTGGCCCGGGCCGAACTGGTCGACGGCGCCCTGACCAGCGCCGACGCCGGCCCGCAGATCCTGCTCGGCATCAGTGGCCGGCTTCGGCTGGACGACGGGCGGAGCGCCCTCGACCTGGCCCGCGGGGAGTCGGTCTTCGCCCCCGCCGGCTCTCGCATCGAGGTCCGCGGCACGGGCGTCCTGGTCCGCGCCTCGGCCGGTCGCACCGCGGCCGCGGGCTAGCCTCGGGCTTTCGTACGCTGGTGTACGTCGGCGTACGTCTGGGTCGTGAGCAGCCTGTCGGTCACCGCCGCCCTCGCCGCCCTGCCCGAGCTCCTCGACCGGGTCCAGCGGGGCGAGGAGGTGACCATCACGCGGCACGGCCGGCCGCTGGCGGTACTCGTGCGCCCGGACTCCCGACGGGCCGACGCCGCGTTCAGCGCTGCGCCGAGGAGCTGGTGGCGCAGCGGCGTGCCGACCGAGATGGCGACTAGCTAGTGGACGCCTTCGATGCCGACGTCGTGATCTACGCCGCGTCCGCGGACCATCCCTTCGGGTGGCGGGTCCGAGCCTTGCTGCCGGGCGGGCCCGGTGACCCGCCGAGCGGCGTCGGCTCCGTCCTGCTCCTGCCCGAGGTGTTGCGCCATCCCCTGCGCCAGCAGCGCACCGACGAGCTGACGGCGTTGGCCGCCCTGTCGGGCCGGCTCGATCTGCGGCCGCCGGATCGGGCGACCGCGGAGTTGGCCGCGGCGCTCGGGGCGGCACACCGCCTGCGTGGGTCGGACGCGGTCCATCTCGCGACGGCGGTCATGGCCGGCGCCGACCGGTTCGTCACGAACAACCGTCGGGACTTCAGCACCGACATCGACGAGGTCACCATCACCTACCCGGACGTCCTCCCCGAGCCGGGCGCTGTCCCGCCGCCTTCGAAGTCGATCGGCTGAGTGGCCACTACGGATGCGCTGTGCGCCTTCGGTGGCGGTGAGCGCATCCGTTGTGGGCGATCCGGCAAACGGACTGCCTCGGGTGTTCGGTCGGAGCACGTCGGGAAGGGCCGCATTGAATGCGATGCGGATATTGTTACCTGGATCGCCAGGTGAGGAGCGCGCATGGACAGCACCGCCAGGCTCACCTCGAAGGGCCACCTGACCGTGCCTAGGGCGGTTCGGGACGCTCTGCCACACTTCCTCGAGCTCGCCGTGACCATCGAGGTACCAACAGCCAAGCGCAACGTCGCCTGGGACGAGGTGATCCGGCGCAACCGTGCGGTCCGCGCTTCGCGGTCGAGGTGAGCGCCTTCATCGACACGAACGTTGTCGTCCGGCAACTCACCGCGCCCATAGGATCGGAGAGGGGCCGCATGCCCGTCGTATCCGAGAGCAGAAGCAGTTCCTCTTTGCTTATGACTACGGCATGGGAGGACTGTGGGGTGTCATGTACGCCCGGTCAGTCGAGGAAATACCTTGTCTGTATCCCGAGCTGACGATAGTTCCGGAGCGGCCGGAGTGGATGACGCCAGAACGGCACGCTGAGCTTGTCGAACAGTCCTATGACATCGACGGCGCCCCCTCTGGAGTCTTGAACGTGGTTCTCACTGACAGACCCGCGGCGTAGACTGACACGATGACGTCAGGGTGCGGCGAGATGGTCGACCTAGTTGACATGAAGCTGCTAAGGTAGTGAGCGATGGACGTCCTCACGATCGCCGAGGCGGCACAGTCCACTGGGTGGTCGCCGCGCATGCTGCGTTACCTGGAGCAGGTCGGCCTGGTCGCGCCCCGCCGTTCCGAGGGCGGCTATCGGCTCTACGGCCCGGCCCAGGTCGACCGCCTGCGCAGCCTTAAGCAGCTCGTGACGACGTACGACATCGGCCCGGCGGAGGTCGCCTTCGCCGCCCGGATGCGCAGCGAACCGCAGCTCGGCAGCGCCGTCGAGGAATGGCTCGCCGCCCGTCCGTCCCGGGTCGAGGACCCGCCGGACGCGGACTGGCTGCGCTTCGAACAGGAGAAGCACGAGCGTCTGCTCACCCCCACCACGACCAGCAGCCCCCACACCAGCAGCAGGGAGTACGCATGAGCACCAGCATCGGCACGGACTTCAAGGTCGCCGACCTGTCCCTCGCCGAGTTCGGCCGCAAGGAGATCGGACTGGCCGAGCACGAGATGCCCGGCCTGATGTCGATCCGCGAGGAGTACGCCGACGCGCAGCCGCTGCGCGGGGCCCGGATCACCGGCTCGCTGCACATGACAGTGCAGACCGCCGTCCTGATCGAGACCTTGCGCGACCTGGGCGCCGACGTGCGCTGGGCCAGCTGCAACATCTTCTCGACCCAGGACCATGCCGCCGCGGCCGTCGCCGTCGGCCGGGACGGGACGCCGGAGGACCCGCAGGGAACGCCGGTGTTCGCCTGGAAGGGCGAGACGCTGCCGGAATACTGGTGGTGCACCAAGCAGGCGCTGCTCTGGCCCGACGGCAACGGCGGGTTCAGCGGCCCCAACATGATCCTGGACGACGGCGGCGACGCCACGATGCTCGTCCACCGCGGGGCGGCGTACGAGAAGGCCGGCGTCGTACCGAATCCGGACACTGCGGAGTCCGAGGAGTTCGAGGTCTTCCTGACCCTGCTCGGTGAGTCGGTCAAGGAGGACGCGCAGCGCTGGACCGGCGTGGCCGCCGGGGTCAAGGGCGTCACCGAGGAGACCACGACCGGCGTGCTGCGGCTCTACGAGCTGGCCAGGGCCGGTGAGCTGCTCTTCCCCGCGATCAACGTCAACGACTCGGTGACCAAGAGCAAGTTCGACAACCTGTACGGCTGCCGGCACTCGCTGATCGACGGGATCAACCGCGGGACCGACGTGATGATCGGCGGCAAGGTCGCCGTCGTGTTCGGGTACGGCGACGTCGGCAAGGGTTGTGCGGAGTCGTTGCGCGGCCAGGGGGCCCGGGTCATCGTCACCGAGATCGACCCGATCTGCGC
>JACCSC010000317.1 GCA_013813215.1 Geodermatophilaceae bacterium
CCGCAGCCGGATGCGGAACTCCAGACCGGCGACCGTGCCGGTGCCGCTCACGGCTGGCCCCCCTGGGTCAGGTGCAGGTAGGCCGCCTCGAGGTTGCCGCCCACGGGGGCGTACGAGGTGACCGGTACGCCGGCGCCGACCAGTTCGGCGAGCAGTCGGGCGGCAGCGGATTCGCCGCCGTACACATGGACGTCCAGGCCGTTGCCCCCAGCCGATGCGTAGTCGACCCGGAGGTCGCCCAGCACGCTCACCAGGCGCTGGTGGTCGGTGCTGCGGACCCGGTACACGCGCCACCCGAGGGTGGCCGGCAGCTCGTCGGGCCGGTGGCTGGCCACGGTCTGACCCGCGTCGACGAACACGACCCGGTCGGCCAGCTCCTCCAGCTCGGCGAGCGCGTGGCTGGAGACGATCACCGTGCGGCCCTCGGCGGCCAGCCCGCGCAGCAGGGCGTGCAGTTCGACCCGGGCCCGCGGGTCCAGGCCGGCGGCCGGTTCGTCGAGCAGCAGTACGGCGGGCTGGTGGATCAACGCCCGGGCGAGGCTCAGTCGTTGCTTCTGACCGCGGGACAGCGTGTGCACCGGGTCCGCGCCGCGCTCACGCAGCCGGGCGGTGCCCAGCGCCCAGTCCACGGCGGTCGGCCGGTTCGACTTCGGCAGCCGGTGGGCGGCGGCCATCACCTGCAGGTACTCCGACACGGTGAGCGCGTCGTAGAAGCCGAGGACGTCCGGCGCCCAGCCCATCCGGGCGCGCACGTCGCGCGGCTGCGTCACCGGGTCGATGCCGGCCACGCTCACCCGGCCGGCCTCCGGCCGCAGGAGGGTGGCCAGGACGAGCAGCAGGGTGGTCTTGCCCGCGCCGTTCGGCCCGACCAGCGCGGTCACCTGCCCGGCGGGGCGTCCAGGTCCATGGACACGACGGCGGGCACCGACCCGAACGTCCGGCGTACGCCGCGGGCGAGCACCCCACTATGGTGTGCCACCCCCGGGTCCACGCGCCCCCGTTAGCCGGTCATGGCGCACGCGGCCGTTACCCTGGACCCGTCTCGCCAGTCGGCCAGGAGGGGTGTCCCGTGCCGCTCGTCGTGCAGAAGTACGGCGGCTCGTCGGTCGCCGACGCCGAGCGGATCAAGCGCGTCGCGGAGCGGATCGTGGCCACCCGGCGCGAGGGCAACAGCGTCGTCGTCGTGGTGTCGGCGATGGGCGACACCACCGACGACCTGCTCGACCTGGCCCAGCGGGTGTCTCCGATGCCGCCCGGCCGCGAGATGGACATGCTGCTCACGGCAGGCGAGCGGATCTCGATGGCCCTGCTGGCCATGGCGATCTCGACGCTGGGCTTCGAGGCCCGCTCGTTCACCGGCTCGCAGGCCGGCGTGATCACCACGTCCGCGCACGGCCGGGCCCGAATCATCGACGTGACGCCGGGCCGGATCCAGGCCGCGCTGGACGAGGGCGCGATCGCGATAGTGGCCGGCTTCCAGGGGGTCAGCCAGGACACCAAGGACATCACGACGCTGGGCCGTGGGGGCTCGGACACCACGGCGGTGGCGCTGGCCGCAGCCCTGCGGGCCGACGTCTGCGAGATCTACACCGATGTCGACGGCGTCTACACCGCCGACCCGCGGATCGTGCGCAACGCCCGCCTCCTGGACACGGTGACCTATGAGGAGATGCTGGAACTCGCCGCGTGCGGTGCGAAGATCCTGATGTTGCGCTGCGTCGAGTACGCCCGGCGCTACGGCATCCCGGTCCGGGTCCGCTCGTCGTTCTCCCAACTGCCCGGCACCCTCGTCTCCGGCTCGATGGAGGATCTGCCCGTGGAACAGGCCATCATCGCCGGGGTCGCGCACGACCGCTCCGAGGCGAAGGTCACCGTCGTCGGCGTACCGGACAAGCCCGGTGAGGCGGCCGCGATCTTCCGCGCCCTCGCCGACGCCGAGATCAACATCGACATGATCGTGCAGAACGTCTCGGCCGCCGCGACCGGGCGGACGGACATCTCCTTCACCCTGCCGGTCTCCGACGGTCCGGCCGCGATCGCCGCGCTGCACAAGGTGCAAGGCGGGATCGGCTTCGACAACCTGCTGTACGACGACCACATCGGCAAGGTCTCGCTGGTCGGTGCCGGGATGCGGACCCACCCGGGTGTGTCGGCGACCTTCTTCGCCGCCTTGGCCGACGCCGGGGTCAACGTGGAGATAATCTCGACCTCGGAGATCCGGATTTCGGTGATCTGCCGAGACACCGACCTCGACCCAGCCGTACGCGCGG
Organism: Geodermatophilaceae bacterium; assembly: GCA_013813215.1. GTDB lineage: Bacteria > Actinomycetota > Actinomycetes > Mycobacteriales > Geodermatophilaceae > JACCSC01. The sequence continues at coordinate 2,271 of JACCSC010000317.1, forward strand.
TGCACGCAGCCTTTGGGCTGGACGGGGAGGGAGTCGCCGAGGTGTACGGCGGATCTGGTAGATGACCAGGGCCGTGCGGGTGGGGGTGGTCGGCGCGACCGGGCAGGTCGGCGCCATGATGCGCCGCGTCCTGGTCGAGCGGAACTTCCCGGTGGCCGACATCCGCTTCTTCGCCTCGGGGCGCTCGGCCGGTTCCACCCTGCCGTGGGCCGGCGGTGAGGTGGTGGTCGAGGACTCCTCGTCCGCGGACCCCACGGGCCTGGACATCGCGCTGTTCTCGGCCGGGGCCACCGTCTCGCGTGCGCTTGCACCGCGCTTCGCCGAGGCCGGGGCCGTGGTGGTGGACAACAGCTCGGCGTGGCGGATGGACCCCGCCGTACCGCTGGTGGTCAGCGAGGTGAACCCGGGCGCGATCGCCGAGGCGGCCAAGGGGATCATCGCGAACCCGAACTGCACGACGATGGCCGCGATGCCGGTGCTCAAGCCGCTGCACGACGAGGCCGGGCTGGTCCGGCTTGTGGTGAGCACGTACCAGGCGGTGTCCGGCGGCGGCCGGGCTGGGGTCGAGGAGCTGGACAAGCAGGCCCGCGAGGTGGTCGGTCGGGCTGCCGACCTGACCTACGACGGCGCCAGTGTGGCCTTCCCGCCGCCGTCGCTGTATCCCCGCCCGATCGCGTTCAACGTGATCCCGCTGGCCGGCGCCCTGGTCGGGGACGACTCGGGGGAGACCGTCGAGGAGCAGAAGCTGCGCGACGAGACCCGCAAGATCCTGAGTCTCCCGTCGCTCCGGGTCTCGGGGACCTGCGTGCGGGTGCCCGTCTTCACCGGACATTCGCTGTCCATCAACGCCGAGTTCCAGCGGCCGCTGACCGTCGCGCGGGCCACTGAGATCCTGGCCTCGGCGCCGGGCGTTGCCCTGTCCGACATCCCGACGCCGCTCCAGGCGGCCGGTCGCGACCCCAGCTACGTCGGGCGGATCCGGGATGATCCCGGGGTCGGCGACGGGCGGGGGCTGGCGCTGTTCGTCAGCGGTGACAACCTGCGCAAGGGCGCGGCGCTGAACACCGTCCAGATTGCCGAGCTGGTCGCCGCCCGGCTGTCCTGACCCGCGGTCGGGTGCGAGCGCTACGTGCGGTTGGCGCGGGTCAGCGCCCACACCGCGACCCACACCGCACCGGTGGTGACGACCATCGCCCCGGGGATGTGGATCCACAACGTCGACCGGCCGCCCACGGCAGCCTGGGCGAAGGTGAGCACGAACACGGCCCCAGCCAGGCCGGCCAGCGCTGCCGGCACCGCCGAGCGCCGCCAGAGCAGGACGGCCGCCACCGTGGTGAGGCCGCTGAACAGGTGCAGGGCCACCGCGCCGCCCGCGTGCAACGTGTCGGAGCCGCCGTCGGGCAGCAGCTGACCGGCGGTCACGAACTGGAAGGCCAAGCTGAGGACCGTCAGGACGGCTGCGATCTGCAGGCCGCGGACCAGGCCACCAACTGACGTGCTCGACTCTGTGCTGCTCATGATCACTACACGACGGCGTGCCGTAGACGGTTCACCCCCCGACCCAGGCATGAACCCGAGTCAGGGGGCGGTGGTCGGGATGGCGGGATTCGAACCCACGACCTCTTCGTCCCGAACGAAGCACGCTACCAAGCTGCGCCACATCCCGATGCGCGCGTCAGTCTAGACCACCGAGGTAGGCACCAGGGTGAGCAGCGTCGCCTCCGGGCGGCAGGCGAAGCGGTACGGTGCCCACGGCGAGGTGCCCAACCCGGCGCTGACGTGCAGCCATCCCGAGCCGCCCCAGCGCGACAGTCCGCGGCTACGGCCGCGGTCCAGTCCGCAGTTCGTGACCAGGGCGCCGTAGCCGGGAACTCGCAGTTGCCCGCCGTGGGTGTGCCCGGCCAGCAGCAGCGGGTACCCGTCGGCCGCGAACCTGTCGAGCAGCCGCGGCTCCGGGGAATGCAGTACGCCGATCCGCAGGTCGGCCTCCGGGTCGGCGGCTCCGGCGACGTCGCCGTACCGGTCCCGCCCGACGTGCGGGTCGTCGACCCCGGCCAGGGCGACCCGGCGACCGTCCACCTCGAGGTCGCCGCGGCGGTTGTCGAGGTCCAGCCAGCCGCGGGCGGTCAGAGCAGCGGTCAGGTCGCGCCACGGCAACCGGTCACCGGCCACCCGTTTGCGGTCGGGGAAGAAGTAGCGCAGCGGGTTCTTCGGCTTGGGTGCGTAGTAGTCGTTGCTGCCGAGGACGAAGGCCCCCGGCCGGTCCAGCAGGGGCCCGAGGGCGTCCACCACGGCGGGCACGGCGAGCGGGCCGGCCAGGTTGTCCCCCGTGTTGACGACCAGGTCGGGGTCGAGCCGTTCCAGGCCGCGGATCCAGGCCTGCTTGCGGCGCTGGCGGGGCAGCAGGTGCAGGTCGGACAGGTGCAGGATGCGAAGCGGCGGCTGGCCCGGCGGGAGCACCGGAACCTCGAAGCGACGCAGGGCGAACAGGTTGCGCTCGATCAGGCTGGCGTAGCCGACCGTCGCCAGGCCGGCTCCGACGAGGCCGGCAGGTGCGGCGTACCAGCGCATATCCCGAAGCCTACGGCGCCGGCGGACGGTAGCTTCGGCCCATGGTTGAGCCACCGCTGACGACCGAACAGACCCTGACCGCCCGGCTGCGGGCCGACCTGTCGGCAGCCATGAAGAGCCGGGACGAGCTGGCCCGGTCGACCCTGCGGATGGCCCTGGCCGCGATCCAGGTCGAGTCCGTGGCCGGCGACACCGCGCGCGAACTCTCCGACGACGAGGTGCTGGCAGTACTGCGCCGGGAGGCCAAGAAGCGGCGCGAGGCGGCCGAGGCCTTCGACGGCGCGGGCCGCCCCGAGTCCGCGGCGCGCGAGCGCGCGGAGGGCGAACTCCTGGCGACCTACCTACCGCAGCAACTCGGCGACGACGAACTCATCGAGCTGGTCCGCGCGGGCATCGCCGAGTCCGGGGCGCAGGGGATGCGCGACATGGGCAAGGCGATGAAGACGGTACAGACCCTCGTGGCCGGCCGGGCTGAGGGCGGCCGGGTGGCCGCCGAGGTCAGGAAGCAACTGCCCTGACCGATCAGTCATCGGGTGGCCCCGGGCCAGGACCGGGACCGGGACCCGGGCCTGGGCCAGGACCCGGACCCGGTCCAGGTCCAGGTCCAGGAGCTGGCGGGTTGCGTGGCGGCGGCCGCTCGGGCTCGGGTTCCGGCTCCGGGATCTGGGAGCCGTTGCTCACGAAGATCGTCACGGACTGACCGGGTACGACCCGGTCACCGTTACCAGGAGTCGTGTAGGCCACCCGGCCCGGGGTCACCGCGCTGTCCACCCGACCCTCTTCGACGATCGGCGTCAGACCCAGCTCGGTCAGCGACTCCTCGCACGCGGACACCGAGAAGCCGGTGCAGGAGGCCCGCAACGAGAATGTGTTGCCCTGGTCGTACTTCCGGCTCGAGGGCGGGAAGGGCGCGTTCGGCATCGGCCCCAGGATCGGGGTCATCGCCAGGTTGAAGATCGTTGCGGGGATGCCGCCGCCGAAGGCTCTGTCGCCGA
>JACCSC010000373.1 GCA_013813215.1 Geodermatophilaceae bacterium
GAGCAGTACCGGCCTGTCTCGGAGGTCTAGCGGCGTATAGCCGCAGCTCAGAAGGCTAGTTTTGGTATCGGGCAGGAGTTCGTGAGCGGGGCCGACCTGGGCGCGCGGCGGTTTTCAAGACCGCCGCCATCGGCCACTAGGCGAGCCCTCCAGCAGCGCATCGGCCGATCCACCTGCGGAAACGCTGACGTCACACCTTACCCGAGCTGGCCCTTGGGTACCGGATATTGGCCGGTTGTCCCCTAGCCAGCTAGAGGCACGTGAAGGGCACGACGATGCCCCCCCCCGGGTGGAGAAACCGCGCCGCTAGCTGTAGCTAGCGCACTCATGCTTGGCGGTGGTGGGCGAGGGCCTGGTGAGAATCCGGTGCGTCGTCGGACGCCCGGGGGTCTGCGTGCACGATGGCCGCTGTGAGCCGTCGGACCCGGTGCACAAGCTGATGTTCTACGTCGTGGCAGATCGTATGCGCCGCCTGCAGAGACAGGTTCGGGTCGAGCACGACTCCGACCTCGGCGCGGAGGCTGTGTCCGATCCACCGCAGCCGCAGCTCGGCGACGTCCTCCACGCCCGGCACCGAACGGACTGCCGCATCGGCAGAGTCCAGGACATCCGGTTCGATGCCGTCCATCAGCCGCCGGTAGATCTCCCGGGTCGCGCCGCGTAGGACGAACAGGATGGCCACCGTGATCAGCAGCCCGATGATCGGGTCGGCGGCTGGAAAGCCCAGAGCGACCCCGATCGCGCCGAGCACGACGGCCAGGCTGGTGAACCCGTCGGTCCGCGCGTGCAGCCCGTCAGCCACCAGGGCGGCCGAGCCGATCCGGCGGCCCACCACGATCCGGTAGCGGGCAACAACTTCGTTGCCGAGAAAACCGACCAGCCCGGCGACGCCGACGACCCACAGGTGCGTGACCTCCTGCGGATCGAGCAGCCGGCGGACCGACTCATAGCCGGCGAACGCTGCAGAGGCGGCGATCAGCACCACCACCACGATGCCGGCCAGGTCCTCGGCCCGGCCGTAACCGTAGGTATAGCGGCGGGTGGCCACGCGCCGACCGACGGTGAAGGCGATCGCGATGGGGATGGCCGTCAACGCATCGGCGTAGTTGTGCAAGGTGTCCCCGAGCAGCGCCACCGAGTTGGTCAGCAGCACCACGACGGTCTGCAGCAGCGCGGTGACCATCAATGCCGCGAAGCTGATCTTCAGGCAGCGCATCCCCGCCGCGCTCGCCTCCAGTGCCGTGTCCACCTTCTCGGTGCTGTCATGGCTGTGCGGGACGAAGATCTCCTTCACCCACGCCAGCGGCCCGCCCTTGTGCTCGTGACCGTGCTCGCCGCTCCCGTGCTCATGAACGAGCCCGCCGCCGTCGTGGCCGGCCCGATGGTCGTCGCTCTCGTGCGGACCGTGATGGTCCCGCACGGGACCCGGCCGCTCGGGCGCATGCGAGTTGTCGCTATGGGGCTCGGTTGTCATTGGCGGAGACTGCCTCCGGGTTTGGATGGGATCGGATCATGGGCCGGCCGGGTGGTTGCGGAATGCCCGACCCAGAGAAAATATACTGTTATGTACGTACGCGGCCACGTGGCAACTGCAGAGGATGGGCGACAAGCACCGACCTGCGCCCAGGTAGAGGCGGCCGTGGACACGTTCCGGCTGCTCGCCGATCCGACCCGACTGCGCCTGCTGTGGCTATTGTCGGCCGGGCAGTACGACGTCGGGACGCTGGCCGCACTGCTTCACGTGCCGCGGGTGTCGACGTCCCAGCACCTGGCCCGGCTTCGCGCGGGCGGTCTTGTCGCCACCCGCCGGGACGGTCGGCGGGTGGTGTACCGGGCGCGCGACAGCCACGTCAGATCGGTGATCGCCGAGGCCCTGTTCCACGCCGATCACACCGTCACTGGGCTGACCCCCGACCATGACTGACTTCGGTCCGCCGGCGGGTAAGGGCCATCCGTTCTTGGTGCACCCGTTCAGGCCAAGCGTCTGCTGTGGCATCACCGGCATCAGCTCCCAACACGACGCTCACCGTTCGCGCCCCCTCGGTCACGAATGATGCGGTCGTTGTCAGCGGCAACGACACCGTCGGGTCGACCTCGAAATTGCCGTCGTCGTGGCCGGCGCATCCGCCCAACCGGAGTGCGTGTCGTGCGCTGAGGAAAATTGCTATGCAAGCGGTCCGACGTACTTGGTGGCGGTTGGCCGGATGTGACCTGCATCGATGGCGGTTCGTTCGTCAATGTCGTGGACGCCGTTGAGGTCTGGGAAGAGTAGGGGACCGTCGCCGGTCAGCTGGCAGACGAAGCGCTCGTCGAGGCCGCGCGGATGCGGTCGCTGGTACGTAGGCCTTGCCCGCGCCCACTCGAAACTGACCCGGACCACACCAGCGAGGTCGAGGTCTTGTTTGTCGCCGAGACCCCTGGGCGCACCCGCCTGGAGCTCGAACATCGTCATATCGACCGGCACGGACCCGGCTGGCAAGCCGTCAGCCAAGGTGTGGGCGAGGACGCCGGTTGGCCTTTGTACCTGGCTCGGTACGCGACCCTCTTCGCCACCTTCCCGGGCTGACTCCTTCCCGGACCCGCGCCCCGTCGGGTAGCCCATCGCAGGGCCGGGGGTCGGGCTAGGTTCGCCTGGTGAGCGGCGAGGCGTTGCGAGGCGCCCTCGAGCAAAGCCTGGCCGGGTTCGATCAGCGGGCGATCGCCGCCGCCGTACGCCGCCTCGGCGCCGGCTACCGGTCCGGTGAAGCCGGCGCTCCGCGGCTGGACGATCCGCGCAGCGTCGCGGCGTATGCGGCGTACCGGATGCCGGCGACGTACGCCGCCGTCCGCGCCGTCCTCGCCCAGCTGCCGGAGCTGGACCCAGCGATCCTGCTGGACGTCGGCGGCGGGACCGGTGCTGCGGCCTGGGCGGCGATCGACATCTGTCCCGGGTTGCGATCGGTCACCGTGACCGACCGGTCGACGGCGGCGCTGGAGTTCGGGCGGCGGCTGGCCACGCAGGCTCCCCACGAGGCACTCAGGCTGGCCCGCTGGGAGCGGTCCGACGCCTCCGCGCCGATCCCCGCCGCTGACCTGCTCACGGCGTCGTACGTGCTCGGCGAACTCGACCCCCACGCCAGGCAGGGCCTGATCGAGACGATGGCCAGGTCCGGGGCGACGGTCGTCGTCGTGGAACCCGGTACGCCGGAGGGCTACCGCCGGGTCCTGGCCGCGCGCGAGCAGCTGCTCGTCCACGGCCACCGGGTGCTCGCGCCCTGCCCGCACAGCGCGGCTTGTCCGCTCGCCGACACGACCGATTGGTGTCACTTCGCCGTCCGGCTGGATCGCTCGGCGTTGCATCGCCGGGTCAAGAGCGCCGAGCTGGGATACGAGGACGAGAAGTTCGCCTACGTCGCCACCGCACCTGGGGGACAGGCCGCAGCGGTGGGGCGGGTGCTGCGCCATCCGCAGACCCGCAAGGGCCTGGTCCGCCTGACGGTGTGCCAGCGGGACGAGCAGGTGGCCCCGATCGCGGTGAGGCGCAGCGCCGCGTCGTACCGCGCCGCCCGTGACGCGCGGTGGGGGGATCCGTGGCCGCCGCGCGACGCCGGCTGACCGGCAGCCCGGTGCCGGGCTACCACCCGGTCGACTCCGGTACGGCGCAGCTGCTCGGCGACGCCGACCGGCCGGAGTCCTGGGTGCTGCTCGTCGACGGCACGCCACAGTCGCACGTCGACCTGGCCGACCCGACCTACCTCGACTTCGAATACGTCCGACGGATCGGGCACCTGATCGACTTGACCGCCCCCGAACACGAGCCGATCGACGTGCTGCACCTCGGCGCCGGCGCACTCACCCTGGCCAGGTACGTCGCCGCCACCCGGCCCGGGTCGCGCCAACGCGCGGTGGACGACGACGCCGCCCTCGTGCAGCTGGTCCGCGACCAGCTACCGCTGCCCCGCGACCTACGGATGCGGGTCCGGGTGGGCGACGCCCGCGAGGAGCTGGCCTCCCTACCCGGCGGCTCGGTCGACGTCGTCGTGTGCGACGTCTTCCGTGGGGCCCGGACGCCCGCGGCGCTGACCTCGCGGGAGTTCTACGCGCTGGTCGCGGGCGTGCTGCGGCCGGGCGGTGTCTGCGCGCTCAACGTGGGCGACGGGCCGCCGCTGCGCTTCACCCGGTCGGTCGTGGCCACCCTGCAGACGATGTTCGTCGACGTGGCCGTCTTGGCCGATCCCGCGGTCCTGCGGGAGCGGCGGTTCGGCAACCTGGTCTGCGCCGGCTCGTCCGGGCCGCTGCCGCTTGACGGGCTGCGTCGCCGGTGTGCCGGCGATCCGGCGCCGGGTCGGGTCATGGCCGAGGACGACGTACGCCGGTTCGCGGGGCTGGCTCCCGTGATCACCGACGAATCAGCCGAGGACTCCCCCGCCCCACCGCCGGGCCTGTTCGGCTAGCCGCTTGGCATCGGCATCTGCAGCTCCCCGCCGCTCCGGCCTCGCTCGGCCGCAACCACCGAGGCCACGATCGACAACGCGATCTCGGCCGGCCCACGGCTGCCGATGTCCAGACCGCACGGGGAGTGCAGCCGGGAGACCTGCTCGGCCGGTACGCCGCTGTCCAGCAACCGCTGCATCACCATCGGCGCGTGCCGCCGGCTGCCCAGCATGCCGACGAAGAACGCCGGCCCGGCGAGGGCGGCAGTCAGGATCTCCTCGACGTACGGCGCGTCGTGGTCGCAGAGCACGACGGCATCCGACGGCCCGGCGGGTCGCTCGGTCAACGCGGTGACCGCGCTCTCGTGCAGCGGGATCACCGGCCGGCCGAGGAAGCCGGCCAGCTCCGCGACTCCGGCGGCGATGGCGTTGTCCCCGCAAACGATGACGGCCGGCGGCGGGTCGTGCCGCTCGGCGAACAGCTCGAGCACCTGCTCGCCGCCGTGCCCGAAGACCGCCCGCCGCCGCAGCGTCGCCGTGTCGGTCAGGTCGGCGGCCAGCTCGATGCCCGCGGTGTCGAACTCCGAGCAGCC
>JACCSC010000376.1 GCA_013813215.1 Geodermatophilaceae bacterium
GCCCAGCTGGTCCGCGACGCCGACGCCCCCGAAGCCGAGGCGGTGTTCGTGAGCTGCACGAACCTGCCGACCTACGATGTGATCGCGCCGCTGGAGGCCGAGTTGGGCAAACCGGTGCTGACCGCGAACCAGGTCACCCTGTGGTCGGCACTGCGGCTGGTCGGGACACACGCGGTGGGCGAAGGACAGCGGTTGCTCGCCTGACTGGTGTACCCTACGTGCTACCCTATGTCGGTGCGCAAGACCAGTGTCTATCTCGGCGAGCGCGAGTCCCAGCGGCTTGCCGCGCTCGCCCGTTCGGAGGGTCGATCCCAGGCGGAAATCATCCGGGAAGCGATCGTCGCGTTCCTGCCGACCCGCACCGACGACGGCGCGTTCGCCCTCGCCGAGGGCTTCCGGCGCATCGACAACGACCCGCGGCCGATCTCCCAGATCCCCGAGGACGAACTGCTCGACGGCTTCGGCGCGTGACCCTGGTCGTCGATGCGGCACCGATCGTTGCGCTGGCCGACGAGAACGAGCCGCAACGCAGCGCCATCCACGCGGCGCTCCTTGCCGACAGGGGTCGGCTGTTCATCCCAGCGCCGGTGACCGCCGAGATCGACTACCTTCTCGGCCGCCGCTTCGGGCCGAGAGCCGAGCGTGCCTTCCTGCAGGATCTGGCCGCACGTCGCTTCGAGACGCCCGGGCTCGACAGCGACGACTACGAGATCCTCGTCGATCTCGACCATCGGTACGCCGACCTCGATCTCGGCCTGGCCGACCTGTCCGTCATCGTGCTGGCCCGAAGGCTCGGCACCCGCCGGCTGCTCACCTTCGACGAGCGCCACTTCCGCGCCGTCCGACCGCTGCAGGGCGGGTCGTTCACCCTGTTGCCAGCCGACCGGCCGCGCCGAGGGGGCTAGTGCTCCTCGAGCACGGCACGCAGGAACGTGCGGGTGCGCTGGTGCTCGGGCTGGGTGAACAGCTTGTCCGGCGGCGCCTCCTCGACGATCTGGCCCTTGTCGAACATGAGCACCCGGTCGGAGACGTCGCGGGCGAACTTCATCTCGTGGGTGACGCAGAGCATGGTGATGTCCGTCGAGGCGGCCACATTCCGCAGCACGTTGAGAACCTCGGCCACGAGCTCCGGATCCAGCGCCGAGGTGACCTCGTCGAGGCACAGCACCTTGGGCTGCATCGCCAGGGCGCGGGCGATCGCGACCCGCTGCTGCTGGCCGCCGGAAAGCTGCGAGGGATAGGCGTCCACCTTCGTGCCGAGTCCGACCAGCTCGAGCAACTCGATGGCCCTGGCCTCGGCCTCCCCCCGGGACAGCCCGAGGCAGTGCACCGGGGCCTCGGAGACGTTGCGCAGCACCTTCATGTTCGGGAACAGGTTGAACTGCTGGAAGATCATGCCGATCTTCTTGCGGACCTGGCGAATGTGCTTCTCGTCGGCGGGCACGTCGTGGTCACCGCGACGGGTGTGCGTCAGGCAGTCGCCGTCCACGTGGATCTTGCCCTCGTCGGCCTTCTCGATGGTCATGAGCAGCCGCAAGATGGTGGTCTTGCCCGAACCGCTGGGGCCGATCAGCGTGATCCGCTCTCCGGGCTTCACGTGGAAGTCCAGCTCGCGGAGCACGACGTTGTCGCCGTAGCGCTTGACCACCTTGTCGAAGCGGACCATCTCGCGGGCGGCCGGCGGCTCCACGTGAACCACGTCGGCCAGCTTGTCAGTGTCCAAAACGACGCTCCAACCTTCGCACGGTGAACGACGCGGGGAGGCTTACCAGCAGGAACAACAGGCCGACCAGGGTGAGCGGTTCCAGGTACCGGAAGGTCTGATTCCCGATTCCCTTGGCCGCCGCCAGCATCTCCAACACGGTGATGGCCGACAGCAGGGGGGTTTCCTTGAACATCGCGATGACGTAGTTGCCCAGTGCGGGCAGCACGCGCGGGATCGCCTGCGGCAGAATCACGCTGCGCCACACCCGGGACGAGGGCAGGTTGAGCGCCGTGGCCGCCTCCCACTGACCCCTGGGCACGCCTTCGATGCCGGCCCGGTAGACCTCCGACGTGTACGTCGCGTAGTGCACCCCGAGGCCGATGACGCCCGCCTGGAAGCCGGACAGGGTGATCCCGAGCGAGGGCAGCACGAAGAAGAGGAAGTACAGCTGGACCAGCAGCGGCGTGCTGCGGACGAACTCGACGAAGCCACCGGTGACGATCCGGATTACGGCCAGCCGCGACCGGCGCAACAGGGCGAGCACCAGGCCGAGCACCAGGGCGACGACCGAGCCGACGAGGGTGGCCTGCACCGTGACCACCAGGCCGCGCAACAGCTCGGGCAGGATGTCCCAGGTGTAGGCCCAGTCCCAGATCACACCGGCTCCGGAAGCTTCGCCACATCGCGCTGGATCGGGATCTTGCCGCGACCGATGGAGGCGGCTCCCCGCCGTTCCAGGGCCCGCATTCCCAACGTCAGCGCATAGGCCATCAGGAAGTACATGACGAGCACCACGAGGAAGACGGTCAGCGTGTCACTGCCGCCGCTGCGCAGGATCTGGGCGCTGAACGTCAGGTCGCTGATCGAGATGATCGACACCAGGGAAGTGCCCTTGAGCAGTTCGATCAGCAGGTTCCCGAACGGCGGCAGCATCGACACGACGGCCTGGGGCAGGATCACCGAGCGCATCCGCCGGTACGCCGACATGTTCAACGCCACCGTCGCCTCGTACTGCGTCTTCGGGATCGCCTTGATCGCGCCGCGGACCACCTCCGAGCCGTAGGAGCCGATGTTCAGCCCAAGCGCGACGATGCCGGCGGCGATCGGCTCGAACCGGATGCCGACCAGGGGCAGCGCGAAGAAAAGCCAGAACAACTGGACGAGGGCGGAGGTACCGCGGAAGAACTCGACGTACACCATCGAGACGGCCCGGGCCGTCCGGCTGCCGGATACCGCCGCCAGGCCGCTGGCGAAGGCGCAGACAAGTCCGAGCACCGCCGCTCCGGCGGTGATCTGCAGCGTCAGCCAGGCACCTTCGAGCAGCAGTGGTAGGTAGTCGAGGATCTCCGACATTCGATCGGCCCCCGTCTGCTCAGCCGCAGAGTTCGTCGGTGGTCAGGTCCGTGAGTTCGGCCTCGCTGAACCCGAACGGCTCGATGATCTCGAGCAGCTCTCCGCTCGCCTTGAGATTGGCCAGTTCCTCGTTGAAGGCCGCTACGAGGGCGGCGTCGTCGTTGTGGAACCCGTAACCACCGGCCCCGGTCTGCTCCTCGCCGTCGATCACCGGCACGAACGGCTCGGTAACCTCGAAGGGTGAGCCCTCGCGGGTCGCCAGGATGTTGCGCAGCGAGATGCTGGTGAGGCTGACGGCGTCCACCCGGTCGGCGGCCAGCCCGTCGTACAAGCTGGGTTGGTCGGTGAAGGTGACGATCTGGTCCGCGGGTACGCTGAGGGCCTCGGCGTACCCGCCCTCGACCGCCCCGGAGAGCACGCCGAGCCGGGCGCCAGTGCTCGTGACGTCCTCGTAGGTCAGGATGCCCATCGGGTTGCCGGCGGGCACCATGAAGGCGGTCTTGGCCTGGTAGTCGGGATCGGAGAAGGTGATCTCGGCGCAGCGCTCAGGGTTGATGAACATGCCGGCCGCGATGACGTCGAAGCGGCGGGCCTGCAGGCCGGGAATGAGCGAGCCGAACTCGGTCAGCACACCCTGCAGTTCGGGGATTCCGAGCGCCTCGAAGACGGCTCTGGCCACCTCGGGTGCCTCGCCGGTCAGTGTGCCGTCGGGCGCGGCGTACCCGTACGGCGCCTCGTTGGCGAAGCCCACCCGGACGTAGCCCTGATCCATGAGCCGTTGCAAGGGGTCTGCCGAGCCGCCGCCCGACGCCTCGCTACCCGGGTCGGTGGTCGAACACGCGCTCAGGAGGGCCGGCGCGGCGACCATCGCCAAGCCGGAACTGGTGAGAAACGCTCGACGGGTCCAGATGTGCTCGGTCAACGCACGCTCCTTGGTCGTCCGCACCGCGGGCTCGTCCCCCCGGGCTCCAGCCACCGCTGAGGGGTGCTGCGGACGCTAAACCCCGGTCCGTAGGATTGTCAACAATCCTAGGATAAGGTGCCCAAGACGCTGGAGGCGCGATGACGGCGGTCGGCTTTCTCTATCCCGGCTATGCGGCCGAGGACGACTACCCGGTGATGGCGGGCCTGCTCGGGGAGGCAGTCGCGCTGCCGGTCGTGCACACCTCGGTCGGCGAGGACGCACACCGGATCGACGCGCTGCTCGACCTCGGCGGTGCCGACCGGTTGGCCGAGGGCGTTTGGGCGTTGGGACAGGCCGGCGTCGACGCGGTGGTGTGGGCGTGCACGAGCGGGAGCTTCGTCTTCGGCTGGGCGGGTGCCCAGGAGCAGGTCGACCGGATGGCCGCGCAGTACGGCGTACCGGCGACGAGTACGTCGTTCGCGTTCGTGACCGCTGCGCATGCCGTCGGCGTACGCCGGGTGGCCGTGGCGGCGACCTATCCCCAGGACGTGGCCGAGCGCTTCGTGCAGTTCCTGGGTGAGGGTGGGATCGAGGTTCTAAGCCTGTCCAGTCGGGGCATCATCACCGCCACCGAAGTGGGCACCCTCGGCCGCGACGAGGTGATGGACCTGGTGGTGGCCAACGACCACCCCGACGCCGCCGCGGTTCTGCTGCCCGACACGGCGCTGCACACGGTGCGGTGGGTGGATGATCTCGAGGCAAGAGTGGGCAAGCCGGTGCTCACCGCGAACCAGGTCAGCGTGTGGGACGGTCTGCGGATCGCCGGGCACATGCAGCGGTACGACGGGGTCGGAGCGCTGTTCCGGACGGACCCGGCTGCGGGTTCGGGCAAGGAAGGATCGTGATGGTGGCCGACGACGTCGTTCGCGCCGCACCGAGCGCGACGACCCTGCGCCGGGTGAGCCGGCGGTCCACACCGAGCCTGATCGCCGAGCAGCTGCGGTCGGCGATCATGCACGGTGGACTCGCACCGGGCAGCCAGCTCGGCGAGGCGGAACTGGCCGCGCAGTTCGGTGTCAGTCGGGGCCCGGTACGCGAGGCGATGCAGCGGCTGGTGCAGGAAGGTCTGCTGCGCAGCGAGCACAACCGGGGCCTGTTCGTGATCTCGCTGGAGCCCGACGACGTACGGGACATCTACACCGCGCGCGCGGCGGTCGAGCGGGCCGCGGTAAGCCTGATCGTGAAGGGCGACCGGAGCGCGGCGGCCGACCACCTCCAGGCCGTGCACGCGGACATGGTCACGGCGGCGAGGCGCGGTGACCGCGCGGCGCTCAGCGACGCCGACCTGCACTTCCACGAGGCACTGGTCGGCCTGTCCGGCAGCCCGCGGCTGGCTCGGATGCACGGCACACTGCTCGTGGAGACCCGGATGTGCCTGACCGCCTTGCAGAACAGCGACCGCCCCTCCGCGGACGCCGTGGAGGAACACGGAGGACTCGTGGCGGCCATCCGCGCCGGTGACACGCGCCGACTGATCCGGCTGATCGACGCGCACATGGAAGACGCACTGCGGCGACTCATCCCGGGCTCTGAGCCGAGTCCGCACGGCTGACCCACGCCCGCAGCCAACGCGACGAGGTCGAGGGAGAAGCTCGTGGCACCACCGAACGCCTACCGACCCGGCCGCGACCACACGTCCCGTACGTATCCCGTGGTCCCGCCGATCTACCAGACGACGACGTTCGAACTCGATGACATCGCCTACGCCGACATCCAGGGGACGGGCGGACTG
>JACCSC010000389.1 GCA_013813215.1 Geodermatophilaceae bacterium
CTACACGCTGCGCGGCTGACTGGGGATCAGCAGTGGGATCGGCCTGTTCGTCGAAGCCGACACCCCTCGGTCGGATGGCCTCGCGAGGGATGTCGGCCTCGACCAGCAGGTCGCCGAGGGTGTCGGCGGCGCTACTGACGTTTCCGTGGGTGGACTTCCATGATCGTGAGCTCGTTCGTCGTGGATGGGGTGGCCTGCGGATACGTCGTAAGCGTCTTGTCGTTCGAGGTCACGGGGGTCTCTGGCGGTGCCGCGCGTTGTGGAGGGCAGGCTTCTGGCCTGCCCGCAACGCTGCCCGGAGGGGCCGTGGAGGCTCGCAGGTCCAGGGTGGCGCGTGCGCCATCGCGTAGCGACGCCGAAGGCGCCCTTGACCTGTGAGAGACGGTCCCGCAAGCTGCGCGGCGCCGCCGGACCCCGCGCGGAGCCTTTGGGCGACGAGCCTGCGAGTCTGCAGCGCGTTCAGCTGGCACCAGTGCGGGCGTGGGCGGCGATGAACTGCTCAAGATCGGACACCGTGACTACCGCCTGGCCCTGGGGCGCGTTCAGTCGACGGTGATCCACTGCCGCATCAGCGCTGGTGCCGGCACACCGGCCAGGTCGGCGTGGACCCGCACGCGGTCCCTGACCGTCTTCGTCGGCCTGATGGACGTCGAGACCAGCACTTCGTCGGCCGGGCCCTCAGGGGCGGCCTGACCGATGGCGTCGGACATGTCGGGCTGGTCGCAATAGCCGCGCAGACCATCCATGTTGCTCATGATCGGCAGGCCTCTACGGCGGTGACCTTCGACGGCACGACACCGACGTACCACCGCGTGGTACGGGCCGATTCGGGCGATGAAGATCAAACTTCCTGCGGACTTTTTACGGACTAGAGGGGGCGTACAAGCCTCTGACCTGGGCTTTTACCGCGTTCTACACGTTGAAGCGGAAGTCCACCACGTCGCCGTCAGTCATGACGTAGTCCTTGCCCTCGATACGGACCCGGCCGGCGGCGCGAGCGGCGGCCATCGAGCCCGCGGCCACGAGGTCGTCGTACGACACGATCTCGGCCTTGATGAACCCGCGCTGGAAGTCGGTGTGGATGACCCCGGCCGCCTCGGGAGCCGTGGCGCCCGCGGGGATGGTCCACGCCCGCGATTCCTTCGGCCCGGCGGTCAGATACGTCTGCAAGCCGAGCGTGGCGAAGCCGACCCGGATCAACTGGTGCAGACCCGGCTCCTCCTGACCGACGGACTGCAGCAGTTCCAGCGCCTCGTCCTCGGGCAGCTCGATCAGCTCGGACTCGATCTTGGCGTCGAGGAAGATCGCCTCGGCGGGTGCGACCAACGCCCGTAACTCGTCCAGGTAACCGACGTCGCCGAGCTCGGCCTCGTCGACGTTGAACACATAGAGGAAGGGCTTCGCGGTGAGCAGCGTCAGCTCGCGCAGCGCGTCCAGGTCGGCGGTCGAGCCGTAGAGGGTGCGCCCCGAGTTGAGGATGTCGCGCGCCCGCCGTACCTCGTCCAGGAGCGGTTGGCGGTCCTTACGGATCCGGACTTCCTTCTCCAGCCGCGGCAACGCCTTGTCGACGGTCTGCAGATCGGCCAGCACCAGCTCGGTGTTGATCGTCTCGATGTCGTCCTTCGGTGACACCTTGCCGTCGACATGGACCACGTCACCGTCGTCGAACGCCCGGATCACCTGGCAGATCGCCGCCGCCTCGCGAATCGTGGCCAGAAACTTGTTCCCCAGCCCCTGACCCTCGCTGGCCCCGCGGACGATGCCGGCGATGTCGACGAAGGAGACAGCGGCCGGCACGATCTTCTCGCTGTCGAACAGCCGCGCCAGCACGGGCAGCCGCGCGTCCGGCACCCCGACCACGCCGACGTTCGGATCGATGGTGGCGAACGGGTAGTTCGCCGCGAGGACGTCGTTCTTGGTCAAGGCGTTGAAGAGGGTGGACTTGCCGACGTTCGGTAGCCCGACGATGCCGATGGTCAGACTCACGAGGGGCCACTCTACGGGCGCTGGCATGCTCGGTAGGTGCCGCCGACCCCCCGCACCGGTCGTACGACGGTGTCGCGGCACCTGCCCGCTCGCCGGCCCTTCGACGCCCCCGGCCTGCTGGCCTTCCTCGCGACCCGGGCGATCCCCGGCGTGGAGGAGGTCAGCGGTACGACGTACCGGCGGACCTTGCTCCTGGGCCACGGCCCAGCGGTGGTCGAGCTGACTCTCACCGACGACGGCGCTGATGTCCTTCTGACGCTCAGTGATCCGGCTGACGAGGCGGACGTGACAGGCCGATGCCGCCTTCTGCTCGACCTCACCGCTGACCCGTCGGCGGTCGACGAGGTGTTGGGCGCCGACCCCGACCTCCGACCGCTGGTGGCCGCCGCGCCCGGTCGGCGGGTGCCCGGCGCCGCCGACCCGGTGGAGATGGCCGTACGCGCGGTACTGGGGCAGCAGATCTCGGTCGCCGGGGCGCGCACGCTGGCCGCGCGGCTCGTGGTCGCCCTCGGGACCCCGCTGCCCTGGCCGCAGGGCGCCCTGACCCACACGTTCCCCACGGCTCCGGCGCTCGCGCAGGCGCCGGACTCGGTGCTGGCCATGCCGGCGAGCCGGCGCCGCACCCTCCGCGGCTTGGCCGCCGCCCTGGCCGAGGGCAAGGTCGTCCTCGATCCCACGGGCGATCGGGACGAGGCCGAACGCGCCCTGCTGGCCCTGCCCGGCGTCGGGCCGTGGACGGCGGCGTACCTGCGGATGCGCGCGCTCGCGGACCCGGACATCTTCCTGGGCACCGACCTCGGCGTGCGCAAAGCCCTGGCGGCGCTGGGGATCACGGATTCGTCGGGGTCGCGCTGGCGGCCGTACCGGTCGTACGCCGTCGTGCACCTGTGGGCCTCGCTGCACTCCTGACCCGGTTCTGTCAGACCCTCCGGTCATCCTCCGGGCATGACCTCTACCGGGGCGCTGATCGGTCTGCTGCTGCTCGTCCTCGGCTTCCTGGCCGGCCTGCTCGTGGCCCGCCACTTCACCGCGGGTGACCGTTCGGTCAGTGACGCCCTGATCCCGTTGGGCAGCACCTTGGAACGGGTTCGAGAGCAGATCGACCTGATCGAGCGGGAACGCAGCACTGCCTACGGCGCCTTGCACGAGCAGGTCCGCGCGATGAGTGAGGACTCCACCGCGCTGCGCCGAGAGACCGGTGCGCTCGTGACCGCGCTGCGGGCGCCGGCGGTCCGTGGCCGCTGGGGCGAGATGCAGCTGCGCCGCATCGTCGAGGCGGCCGGGATGCTGCGGCACTGCGACTTCGACGAGCAGCCCACGGCACACACCGACGACGGCCGGCTCCGCCCCGACCTCGTCGTCCGGCTGACCGGCGGCCGCACTCTCGTGGTCGATGCCAAGGTGCCGTTCGCCGGGTTCGTCGAGGCGATGGACGCTCGGGACGAGCAGACCCGTCGCGATCGGCTGCGCGCGCATGCCCGGCACCTGCGCACGCACGTGGACGCGCTGTCCGGCAAGGGGTACCCCGGGCTGTTCGGGCCGACGCCGGAGTTCGTGGTGCTGTTCGTGCCTTCGGATGCGTTCCTGCAGGCGGCGCTGGAGCACGACCCGGCGTTGCTCGAGCACGGCTTCGACCGCGACGTCATCATCGCCTCGCCGTCGACGCTGATCGCCCTCTTGCGGACCGTCGCGTTCACCTGGCGACAGGAGGCGGTGGCCGACAACGCCGAGCAGGTGCTGGCCCTCGGCCGCGAGTTGCACTCCCGGCTAGCGACGCTGGGGGGCCACATCGCCCGGCTCGGGTCAGCCCTCAGGGCCGCCGTCGCCCGGTACAACGAGACCGTCGGTTCGTTGGAGCGCAAGGTCCTCGTCAGCGCGCGGCGCTTCACCGACCTCGAGGTCACGACGAGCACCCTGGTCGGCCCGCGGCCGGTCGACGCTTCGGTGCGGCCGTTGCAGGCCGTGGAGTTGTTGGCCTCGGCCGCGGACACCCTGGTCGATCTGACCGGCGAGCGCGCGAGTCCACCGGCCCCCGGTCCGCCGAGTTCGTCAGGTCCGCTGGGGACGTCCGTCCGGCCCGCGTGACTCTGGAAGACCGGGCGCAGTGCGTAGAGCGGCGGCGCTACCTCGGTCGGCGCTACGTCAGTCGCGGCCCATCCAGGTGGCCACGTCTGCCTCGTTGCCCTCGGCGTCGGCCAGCGTCCACCATGCAGGCGCGTGCTGGTCGGTGACCAGGTGCCCGCCGGCGGCGATCGCCGCCGCGACGCGGGCCTCGGCCTGGTCGTGCGGCACCGAGATGTCGACGTGGATGCGATTGCGCTGCGGCCGCGGCGATTCCTCTCCTGGGACCAGATCGACGGCGCGCGGGAGTGGGGTCGACCAGGTCCTCGGACCCCTCCTCCCGATAGCCGAGCACGGCGCGCCAGAACGGCATCACCTCGGGGGCAACGAGCGCGTCGATCGCCACCTGAACGGTCTGGACGGCGGACGGATCGGCGGGCACGTCCAGGTCACGGGCTGCGGCGGAGATCTGCCGCGCCAGCGTGACGTCGCGCTCGCTCAGTCCGTGGACTTCGTGCGTCCGCAGCCGCACAGTCACGCCGTCGTACCGCACGTCGACGTCGGGGTGGTGGTCCGCCGTCGGCCAGCCTGCCGATCACGTCCACCAGGGCGACGCCCGCTGCGAACGACCCACTGCGAAAGTGCGCGCACGCCCTCTCGAACACCACCCGCCGGTCCTCGACGCCCTCGGCCTCGTGGAACAACCGCGGCGTGATCGGCTCGGTCATGCCCGCAACTTATCCATGTGGTGATGCGCGCAACTACCTCAACACTGCGTCCCGCCGGAGGGGTTGTCAGTCCGGTCCGTTCGTGCCTCGGCGTGAGTTGCCGGGGCTGCGGCGGCAGATGCGGCACCTTGCGGCAGCAAGGGGTTAGCGTGGTCGGCGATGTCGGCGCCGGGAGGTCGTGTGCAGCCCAGCGCCGACGCACTCTCCGCCGCGGAGGCGCAATGACTCAGCCCCCCGGGCGCTCGTCGCCCTCGCGACCAGCCACGAGGAAGCCAGCGGCGCCGTCCCTGGGCCTGCCGCCGGGTTACCCGCCGCGGCCGACCCCCCACCCCCGCGGACGCGAGAACCGGGCCAACTCGGACCGGACATATCCCGCGGCCGAGGCTCCACGAGAGGATCCGCAGCGGCTGACCCTGACCGGGGCCGGCGCCCTCCTGTTGCTCGCCCTCGCCGGCGCGGCGGGGGCGACGATCGACCTGCTGTTCGGGGCCGGTCTGGAGACCGCGACCATGGTGCTACTGCCGATCGGGGCACTCGCGGCGAGCTGGCTGGTGCGGCGCAGCGCGCTGTTCTGGGTGCTGATCGCCCCGCCGCTGGTCTACCTCGGCGTACTCGCCGGCTCGCTCCTGATCACCACGGGCGCCCTGAGCCTGGCCGCGCTCGCCGCCGGTCTGGTCTACGGGTTCCCCACCATGGCGATCGCGAGCGCCGTCGGCGTGGCCGTCGGCGCCCTGCGGCAGGTCACCCAGCGCTGAGCGCCTTCATGTCGCGACGCAGTTCACGGGGCAGGCTGAAGACCAGGCCTTCCTCGGCCGCGGTGACCACCGACACGTCGGCGTAGCCGCGCTCGGCCAGCCAGTCGAGCAACCGTGTGACCAGTTCGTCCGGTACCGACGCGCCGCTCGTCACGCCTACGGTGTCCACGCCGTCGAGCCACGCCGGGTCCACCTCATGGGCGTAGTCGACCAGTCGGGCGTCCCCCGCCCCCGCTTCGATGGCCACCTCGACCAAGCGGACCGAGTTCGAGGAGTTCGTGGAGCCGACGACCAGGACGAGCTGGCACTGCGCGGCAAGCTGCTTGACTGCCTGCTGCCGGTTCTGGGTGGCGTAGCAGATGTCGTCACTGGGCGGGGACTGCAGGTTGGGAAACCGCTCGCGCAGCGCCCGCACCGTGAGCATGGTCTCGTCGACCGACAACGTCGTCTGTGACAGCCAGACCACCTTGTCCGGGTCCCGAACCGTGACGGCGGCCACGTCGGCCGGCCCGTCCACCAGGTGGATGTGCTCCGGCGCCTGCCCGGTCGTGCCGACGACCTCCTCGTGCCCCGCGTGGCCGATCAGCACGATGTCGCAGTCGTCCTTGGCGAACCGGCGCGCCTCCAGGTGCACCTTCGTCACGAGCGGGCACGTGGCGTCGATGCTGCGCAACGACCGCTCGGCGGCCTGCTGGTGCACGATCGGAGCCACCCCGTGCGCGGAGAACACCACCCGCGAACCCTCCGGCACCTCGTCGTTCTCCTCGACGAAGATCGCGCCCTTGGCCTCGAGGGTCCGTACGACGTGCAGGTTGTGCACGATCTGCTTGCGCACGTAGACCGGCGGGCCGTACAGCTCCAACGCCTTCTCCACCGTGACCACGGCGCGGTCCACGCCGGCGCAGTAGCCGCGTGGGGCGGCCAGCAGGACACGACCGGTTCGGGGGGCACTCACCGCCCGATCCTACGTCGCCTCGTCGGCCGCTCCCGGCGTTCCGACGTGACGACCGTCGCGCCCGGACCCGCACGGTAGGGCAGGCTGGGGGCATGATTCCCGAGCTTCCGCCCTCCGTCCGCGCCGCGGCCGGGCTCGCGGCCCGGAGCGTGGACGAGGCTCGCCGGCTGCCCCGGCGACTGCTGTCCCTGCCGGTCGTGATGGCCGGCGCGGCGATGCAGGCCTCGCTGCGGGTCCAGCAGGAGTACGCCGGACTCGTGGCCCGCGGGGACGAGTTGCTGGTCCGCCTCGGTGGCGGTGAGGACGAGCCCCCGCCGTGGGCCGAGTTCGACGAGCCGCCCGCGGAGGCGGTGCTCGACGAGCCGGCGGCGGACCCGCTGCTCGACGAGCCGCCCGTGGCCCCGCTGCTCGACGAGCCGCCCGTGGACGCCGGGCTCGACGACCCGCTGCCGGTGGCGCCGGGGTCGCCGAAACCGGTCCGGCGCCGTACGCCACGGGCCGACCTCGGCCGGGTAGGTCGCGGTGGTGGGCGAGCCGCGGTGACCCCGTTCCTCACCCTTGCCGGTGACGAGTCGGCCTTCGATCGGGTGGTCCGGGACGAGACAGCCGCAGCGGCGTCGTCGGCACCGGCCGGACACACGGCGGCGCCGGACGGTACGACGGAGCCGATGGTCGGCTACGACGGCTGGAGCGTGGCCCAGCTGCGAGCCCGGCTCCGCCGGATGTCGGTCACCCAGCTCGCCCAGCTGCTGGCCTACGAGGAGGCAACCAGGGCGCGCGCGCCGTACCTCACCATGCTCCAGAACCGGCTCGTCACAGCCGGGACGACCTGAGCCCGGAGTGAACGAGCGCAGCGAGCGAACCATGTTGTGTCACGTCCGCACCGAGCGCAGTGAGGTGTCGGCGTGAACGAACGCAGCAGTCCGGACGCGCCCTGGCCGGTCCGGACGGTCGCCCGCAAGATCGGCGAGTGGATCGGAAAGCTCGGCGAGGTCTGGGTCGAGGGCCAGCTCGCCCAGCTGTCCACCCGTGGCAACAGCTGCTACCTCGTCCTGCGCGACCCAGCGGCGGACATCTCTCTCGCGGTGACCTGCCGGCGCGACGTGCTCGGTGAGCCGGTCGCCGAGGGCGCTCGGCTGATCGTGCGCGCCCGACCTGACTTCTTCCTCGGCCGCGGGACGCTGTCGTTGCGGGCCAGCGAGGTCCGCCGAGTCGGCATCGGGGAACTGCTGGCCCGGCTGCAACGACTGCGGCAGCTGCTGGCCGCCGAGGGCCTGCTCGACCCGGCCCGCAAGCGGGCACTGCCGTTCCTGCCCAGGGGCCTGGGGCTGGTCACCGGACGGGCCAGCGCCGCCGAGCACGACGTCCTGACCGTCAGCCGAGGGCGCTGGCCCGGTGTCCGCGTGAGGGTGCTCAACTGCGCGGTGCAGGGGCCGAACGCCGCCGCCGAGGTGATCGACGCGGTCCGCAAGCTGGATCGCGACGCCGACATCGACGTCATCGTCATCGCCAGGGGCGGCGGCTCGATGGAGGACCTCCTGCCGTTCAGCGACGAGGCGCTGTGCCGTGCGGTCGCGGCCTGCGCCACCCCGGTGGTGAGCGCGATCGGGCACGAGCCCGACACCCCGCTGATCGACCTCGTCGCCGACGTCCGGGCCGCGACCCCCACCGACGCGGCGAAGCGGGTAGTCCCCGACGTCGCGGAGGAAACCCAGCGCCTGACGCAGCTCCGGGGACGTGCGCTGCGGGCCCTCACCGGACGGGTGGATACCGAGCAGCGCGGGCTGGCGGGGCTGCGCAGCCGGCCGGCGCTCGCCGATCCGGCAGTGCTGGTGCGGCTCCGGCGTACGGATCTGCACGCCCTGTCCGAACGCGCCGCCCGCAGCATCGCGCATCGGCTGGACGCGGCGGCCGCCGACCTGGACCACGCCAGCGCCCGGGTGGCCGCGCTGTCCCCCGCCGCGACCCTGTCGCGGGGCTACGCCGTCGTGCAGCACATCGACGGCCATGTGGTCGCCGACGCCGCCGAGGTCCGGAGCGGGCAGCGGCTGCTCGTCCGGCTGGCCGCGGGCCGGCTCGCGGTCACGGCGGAGTGAGCCCACCTAGGCTGGAGGCCATGTCCGAGCCGTCCGAGGGGTCCAGGCCGGCCGTGGAACTCAGCTACGAGCAGGCGCGTGACGAGCTGGCCGAGGTCGTGCGGCGGCTCGAGGCCGGCGGACTCACGCTGGAGGACTCGCTCACCCTGTGGGAGCGCGGCGAGGCGCTGGCTGCCGCCTGCCAGGTCCGACTGGACGGAGCCCGCGAGCGACTGGCCCGGCAGGCGCCCGACGAGGAACCAGGCCAAAGTTAGCGTTGGCGCAGCGAGCCGGCCAGCGTCCGCAGCTCGGCCAGGTCGGCCGAGCCGGTGACGATGAGGACGACCTCGGCCCGCTCACTCACCAACCCGAGCTCACCGTCGTCGGTCTGCACCTGCCGCCACGGCTCGCCGTCGATGTCCAGTTCGTTACCGGCCGCGGCGTACCCCTGGCCGAGCACGTCGGCCGGCGCCGAGCGATCCGAACTCTGTACCAGCTGCGCGAACCGGTCGTCGGCGGTGAGGTAGCCGACGGAGACACCGACCGGGCCGCCGGGTACGGCCGGATCGACGCGGACGCTGGTGGCCCGCCAACCGTCGGGCAGGTTCCCCGGCGCGAGCACTTCGAAGTCGCCCAGCGTGGCGGCGTAGGCCAGTTGGGGTCCTGGATCAACCTCGCGCACCGGGTCGACCTCGGCCGGCGTCGACAGCCACGCCACGACGAGGATGAGCACGACCAGCGGGACGAGGGCGCGCACCAGATCCAACGCGGTCAGGTTCGGCCGGCGGTGTGGTTGGCTCACCCTGGCATCCTCCCCCGCGACCCCGGCACTCCGGGCACAGCCCTCCGGGCCGACCGCACGGAGACAGGAGGGCCAGAGTGAGCAGGAGGTTTGCGATGTCCGACATCCCGGCGCAGTTCAAGGTGGCACCGGAGGAACCGGACCGCAACCTGGCCCTGGACCTCGTCCGGGTGACCGAGGCGGCGGCGATGGCGGCCGGACGCTGGGTAGGGCGCGGCGACAAGAACGGCGGGGACGGTGCCGCGGTCGATGCGATGCGCGCGCTCATCGGCACCGTGTCGATGGCCGGCGTCGTGGTCATCGGGGAAGGCGAGAAGGACCACGCGCCGATGTTGTTCAACGGCGAGCGGGTCGGCCGGGGCGACGGGCCGGAGTGCGACGTGGCGGTCGACCCGATCGACGGCACGACCCTGATGGCCAAGGGCATGCC
Organism: Geodermatophilaceae bacterium; assembly: GCA_013813215.1. GTDB lineage: Bacteria > Actinomycetota > Actinomycetes > Mycobacteriales > Geodermatophilaceae > JACCSC01. Next base: position 9,793 of record JACCSC010000389.1, read on the forward strand.
CAACGCCCTGGCGGTGCTCGCGGTGGCCGAGCGCGGCACGATGTTCGACCCCTCGGCGGTCTTCTACATGGAGAAGCTGGCCGTCGGACCGGAGGCGGCGGACGTCGTCGACATCAACGATCCGATCGCGGAGAACATCCGCCGGGTCGCGAAGGCGAAGAACCGGCGGGTAGGTGACGTGACGGTCTGCATCCTGGACCGACCTCGACACGAGCGGTTGGTGGTCGAGGTCCGCGAGGCGGGGGCGCGGATCCACTTCATCAGCGACGGCGACGTGGCCGGCGCGATCAGCGCGGCGCGCGACAACACCGGCGTCGACCTGCTGATGGGGATCGGCGGTACGCCGGAGGGCATCATCAGCGCCTGCGCTCTCAAGTGCATGGGCGGGGCGATGCAAGCCAGGCTCTGGCCGCGTGACGAGGCCGAGCGGCGCAAGGCGCTGGACGCTGGTCACGACCTGGACCGCGTGCTCGGCATCGACGATCTGGTCAGCGGCGAGAACGTGTTCTTCTGCGCTACCGGCATCACCGACGGCGACCTGTTGCGCGGAGTGCACTACCGCTCCGGAGAGGTCAGCACCCAGTCGTTGGTGATGCGCTCCAAGTCGGGCACGATCCGCCTGATCGACTCCTTGCACCGCCCGGCCAAGCTGCGAGCCTACGCCGCGGTCGACTTCGACCGGCAGAGCTGAGTGCCGCGAAGCGGCCGAAGCCTCGGGGCAGTGCCCGTCAGGGCGCCTGGCCCTTCGGGGGGTACACGGGGGGCGGAGCCCCCCGGGAATGCGGATCCCGGCCGTGAGACAGCGCCCGCCGCCGGCGTGAGCTTCCGTCCCGGGCGGCCGAGCTGACCACCCGGATGTCGCCGAACAGCGTGAAGCCGTTCACCCGGACCAGAGGGGTATGCGGGTGACGCGGGACCGCAGCCAGCTGCAGCCGCCGATCCCCGAAGATCGTGAAACCGGACAGTTCGGCCTCCACGCCCTCCGGTACGACGACGACCACGTCGCCGAACACGGTTCGCCCCTCGATGGTGACCTCGGCTTCGGCGCAGACGCTGTCGCGCAGGTCGAAACGGACGTCGCCGAACACGGTCATCCCGCGGTTGCGCTCGCGCAGCCGCCAGCGACCACTGACCCGGATGTCGCCGAACACGCTGAACGCCGCCGGCGCCGACGACGACGACCCTACGACGGGCAGGTCGCGGGGCAGGTCGGCCAGCGCGACGTGGAGCTCGGCGGTCGTCGCCGCGGCGAGCACGACATCGACCCGGTCGGTGAACTCCCCGAGGGTCAGCCGCCCCTCACCGACCGCCTCCTGCAGGACGTCGACCCCGGCCGCCCGCTGCTCGTCGGTGGGCGCCCGGTCCGGCCGCGACGGCTCGCGACGCTGGATCTCCACCCCTGCACCGTAGTGGCTCCCCCAGCTGTGGGCGGCGCAGCGGCCAGCCGCTAGCGTCCGTCCAACCGAGCGAGAGGTCTTTGCGATGACGGAGTCCCCCGAGATCATGCTGCGCCACCCGGGCGGCGAGCTCGACCTGCCCTACGTGGCGGCCAGTGAGGGTACGGCGGCCATCGACGCCTCCAAGCTGCTGTCCCAGACGGGCCTCGTCACCTTGGACAACGGCTTCATGAACACTGCCGCCTGCAAGTCATCGATCACCTACATCGACGGCGACGCCGGGATCCTGCGCTACCGCGGATACCCGATCGACCAGCTGGCCGAGCACTCGTCGTTCCTCGAAGTCAGCTACCTGCTGATCTACGGGCAACTGCCCAGCGTCGATGAGCTGGCCGCCTTCGACGAACGGATACGGCGGCACACCCTGCTGCACGAGGACCTCAAGCGGTTCTTCGAGGGCTTCCCGCGCGACGCGCACCCGATGCCCGTGCTGTCCAGCGCGGTGAGCGCGTTGTCGACGTTCTACCAGGACTCGCTGGACCCCTTCGACGACGAGCAGGTCGAGATCTCCACCGTGCGGCTGCTGGCCAAGCTGCCGACGATCGCGGCGTACTCGTACAAGAAGTCCGTCGGCCAGCCGTTCCTCTACCCGGACAACTCGCAGGACTCGGTCACGAACTTCCTGCGGATGACCTTCGGCTTCCCGGCCGAGCCCTACGAGATCGACCCCATCTTCGTGCGCGCGCTGGACGTGCTGTTCATCCTGCACGCCGATCACGAGCAGAACTGCTCGACCTCTACCGTGCGGCTGGTCGGGTCGAGCCAGGCCAACCTGTTCGCCTCGGTGTCCGCGGGCATCAACGCGCTGTTCGGCCCGCTGCACGGCGGGGCGAACCAGTCGGTGCTGGAGATGCTGCAGG
>JACCSC010000390.1 GCA_013813215.1 Geodermatophilaceae bacterium
GGCCGTGGCAGTCCCAGCCCGCCCGGCGGGGAACGTGGTAGCCCTTCATCGTCCGGTAGCGCGGGAAGACGTCCTTGAAGGTGCGCGCCTCGACGTGGTGGACCCCGGGCCGGCCGTTCGCCGTCGGCGGGCCCTCGTAGAACACCCACGGTGGGCGTCCCGCGGAGGACTCCAGGGAGCGCTGGAAGACCTTGCTATCACGCCAGCGCCCGAGCATCTCGTGGTCGAGCGCGGCGAGGTCGACGTGCGGCGGCAGCGGGGTGGGGGTAGCCATCGGTCGTCCTCCGTCGGTGTCCTTGCGTCTCGACGGAGAGACGACGTTGCCGGAGAAAGTGCTCCAGCTCGGCCGCGGTACCACTCTCCTTGGGTCCGCTCGGCGGCGAACCCCCCTCTTGTCCTGCGGTGCCGGATCTAGTGAGGCCGGCTCGGCCCGTTCTTCCGGCGGCTCGGGGTGATGTTCACGCCGGCCAGGCCCCCGGGCTCACACCGTCCCCGGGTCGCTGCGGGCTGCGTCCGGCGCTACTCGTCCCGTCAGCGCCGTGGTCGATGCTACGCGGCGCCGGGACGGACAGACCACCGAGTTCGGTACGGGACAATCCCGGTATGGGCAGTCGTCGATGAACGAGGGTTTCACGGTTGCCTTGCTCATCGGGGCCCTGGTGGTTCTGGCCGGCGCCCTTGCCGTGCGGGTGTCGACGCGGCTGGGCCTGCCCAGCCTCTTGCTCTACCTGGGCCTGGGCGTCCTGCTCGGGGAATCGGTCATCGGCCTGCGCTTCGACGACGCCGAGCTGACCCGGACGCTCGGTATCTGCGCGCTCGTCGTGATCCTCGCCGAGGGTGGGCTGACGACGCGGTGGACAGCGGTGCGCGACGCGGTCCCGCGCAGCATCGTGCTGTCCACGCTCGGCGTCGCGGTCAGCATCGTCGTGGCCGGGGCGGCCAGCGTGCTGGCCCTCGGCGTGGACTGGCGCACCGGTCTGCTGCTCGGGGCGGTGGTCAGCTCCACCGATGCCGCTGCGGTGTTCTCCACCCTGCGGGGATTGGGGCTGCCCCGCCGCGTGACGGCCACGCTGGAGCTGGAGTCGGGGCTGAACGACGCCCCGGTGGTCATCATCGTCGTCCTGCTGTCCAGCGACGCGGTGCTGAACCTGCCCGAGGCGGGGGCTCTGCTGGTCTACGAGCTGATCGCGGGCGCAGCGATCGGTATCGCGATGGGGTTCCTGGGCGCGTGGGTGCTACGGCGTAGCGCGTTGCCGGCCTCCGGGCTGTACCCCTTGGCGACCGTGGCGTTCTGCGTTGCGGCGTACGCCGCCGCGGACGTGGCGCACGCCTCGGGTTTCCTGGCCGTGTACGTCGCGGGGCTGGTGCTCGGCAACTCCCGGCTGCCACACCGGCGGGCCACGCTCGGCTTCGCCGAGGGCCTGGCCTGGCTGTCGCAGATCGGGTTGTTCGTACTCCTGGGCTTGCTGGTCAGCCCGTCCCGGCTGCTCAACGTCCTGGTGCCCGCGGTCGTGATCGGCCTGGCGCTGTTGCTCGTCGCCCGGCCACTGTCCCTGCTGGCCTCGATGGCGGCCTTTAGGGTGCCGTGGCGCGAGCAGGCGTTCCTGTCGTGGGCCGGGCTGCGCGGTGCCGTGCCGATCGTGTTCGCGACGATCCCGGTCACCGAGGGCTCGCCCGATGCCCTGCGGCTGTTCGACATCGTGTTCGTGCTGGTCGTGGTGTTCACCCTCGTCCAGGGCACCACCCTGCCGGCCGTCGCCCGGGTCCTGGGGGTGGCCGGCGACGCGCCCACCCAGGAGATCGAGGTCGAGTCGGCGCCGCTGGAAGAACTCGGGGCAGACCTGTTGCAGGTCAAGGTGCCGCCGGAGTCGCGTTTGCACGGGGTGTACGTGTCCGAACTCCGGCTGCCCGAGGACGCCGCAGTGACCCTGATCGTGCGGGAGGGCCACTCGTTCGTCCCCGGCGCCACGACGCGCATCCTGCGCGGCGACGAACTGCTCGTCGTCACCACCAGTGCGGTGCGCGATCGTGCGGAGAACAGGTTGCGGGCGGTGAGCCGGGCCGGTCGGCTGGCTGGCTGGCGCGGTGAACGAGGGCGGGCAGACCCGTCCGGGCCGTGACATTCAGCCCGTGCCGGGCCGTGACATTCAGCCCGTGCCGGGCGGTGACCGCGGCCGTGCGGCGGTTCGTTTGTGCACGCTGCGCCGCGTCCGTAGGGTGAGCCGCTCCGACTACGCACTGGCCCATCCCAGATGGCCGACCCCGACGGGAAGGGACACACAGTCATGGCCAGAACGGCGGCGGCAGCGGCAAAGACGGGTCCGGCCCGCAAGACGGCGGCCGGGAAGAAGACTGCCCCGGCGACGTCGGCGCCGGCTCCGGTGAAGAAGGCGGCCGCGGCCAAGGCCCCGGCGAAGAAGACCACGACGGCGGCCAAGACGCCGGCCAAGACGGCGGCCAAGGCCCCCGCGAAGAAGACCACCTCAGCCAAGGCACCGGCCGAGAAGACCACCACGGCCAAGGCCCCGGCGAGGAAGGCGACCGCCGGCAAGGCCACCGCGAAAGCGGCGACCGCAGCCAAGGCCGCGCGCAAGTCTCCCGCCGTCGCCGTGGCGCCGACCAAGGCCCCGGCGAGGAAGGGCGCCTCGCTGCCGGCCGGCTGGTCGACCAAGGAGATGGCCGCCGTCCGGGCCGACCTGGAAGGTCAGCTCGCCCAGATGCGCGCGGACTACGCCCAGGCGATGAAGGCCCTGGACGACCTGCAGACGCAAGGCGCGGACAGCGCGGGCGACGACCAGGCCGACGCCGGCAGCAAGACCTTCGAGCGCGAGCACGAGATGTCCCTGGCGAACAACCGCCGTGACCTGATCGTCCAGCTGGAGCATGCCGTCGAGCGGATCGACGCCAGCCGGTACGGCCTGTGCGAGAGCTGCGGCAACGCGATCACCAAGGCCCGGCTGCAGGCGTTCCCCGGTGCCACCCTGTGCGTGACGTGCAAGCAGCGCGAGGAACGGCGCTAGCCGGCGTCGCGACCCCCCGCCGGCACGGGACAATGGGTCGGTGAGCGAGCATCGCGAGCGCACCAACGGGAGCCACCGGGACAGCGCCGCCGGCTCGCAGCCGGTACGGCGACGGGTGCTGCTTCTCGTAGCGCTCGTGGCGCTCAGCCTGGACCTGGTCAGCAAGATCGTCGTGGTGGCGACGTTGTCCGATCGGGCGCCGGTCAAGCTGCTCGGCGGGCTGCTCTACCTGACCGAGGCGCGCAACACCGGGGCGGCGTTCTCCTTCGCCCCGGGCGCGACCATGGTGTTCACGATCATCGCGATGGTGGTCATCGTGATCATCGTGCGCACGTCGGGGCGGGTGCGCTCGGCCGGGTGGGCGGTTGCGCTCGGGCTGATCCTCGGTGGCGCCGCGGGAAACCTGACCGACCGGGTGCTGCGCTCGCCGGGACCGCTGCGCGGAGCGGTGATCGACTTCCTGTCCGTGCTCGACCCGTACGGCGGTTTCTACCCGATCTTCAACCTGGCCGACTCCGCGATCGTCTGCGGCGGCGTACTCGCGGTGATCCTGGCCTTTCGCGGCATCGATCTCGACGGCAGTCGCGCGCGTAGCCGCTCGTGAGCAGCCCCCATCAGCGTTCGATGGCGATGCCCGACGGGCTGGAGGGGCTGCGACTCGACGCGGCGCTCGCCCGACTGTTCGGCGTGTCGCGCACGAGTGCGGTGGGGATGATCGAGGCCGGCGACGTCCTGGTCGACGGCCGGGTGCCGATCAAGTCCGAGCGGGTGAGTTCGGGCGCCTGGCTCGAGGTCACCCTCCCGGCGCCGGCGACCCCCGCCACCGACCCGGAGCCGGTGGACGGGCTGCGGGTGATCTACGCCGACACGGACATCGTCGTCGTCGACAAGCCGGTGGGTGTGGCTGCGCACCCGAGCCCGGGCTGGACCGGTCCCACGGTCGTCCAGGGCGTGGCGGCCATGGGACACCTGCTGAGCACGAGCGGCGCGGCCGAGCGGCAGGGCGTCGTGCACCGCCTCGACGCCGGGACGACCGGGGTGATGGTGCTGGCGAAGTCCGAGCGGGCGTACGCCGTACTCAAGGACGCCTTCCGCGAACGCCGGATCGGCAAGGGCTACCACGCGCTGGTCCAGGGGCATCCGGATCCGACGAGCGGGACGATCGACGCGCCGATCGACCGGCATCCGACCTCGGACTGGCGGTTCGCGGTGGTCAGCAGCGGTCGGCCGAGCGTGACGCACTACACGACCCTCGAGGCCTTCCGGGCCGCGACGTTGCTCGACATCCGGCTGGAAACCGGGCGGACACACCAGATCCGGGTCCACATGGCGGCTCTGCGGCATCCCTGTGTAGGTGACTTGACCTACGGCGCGGATCCGACGCTGGCCCAGCGGCTGGGTTTGCAGCGGCAGTGGCTGCACGCCCGCCGGCTGGCCTTCAGCCACCCCGCTGACGGCCGGCCGGTGGACTTCGAGAGCCCGTACCCGGCCGACCTCGCCGCCGCCCTGGACCGGGCGCGTTCATGATCCCGGACATCGCTGGGTTGGGCGCGTTCGGGCCGGCGGTCGTCGCTGCACTCTTGATCGCCGGGTATCTGGTGGTCGGTGAGCCTTGGGCGGGTGCGGTGTTGCACCGCCGGTTCGAGGCCGCGCTCGAACGCGACCGGAGCGCCCGGCTGTGGCTGTACCGCAGGCTGCTCGTCCTGGAGTGGGGCCTGGTCGCGCTGGTGGCCGGTGTCGTCGTGGTCGCCCCGGACGTGACGTGGGGCCAGCTCGGCCTGCGCTGGCCCGACCAGGCGCCGGGAGTCCTCGCGGTGGCGCTCGGGGTCGCCGTCCTGGCGTTCCTCGTGTTGTCCACCGGAGTCGTGCGGACCTCGGCACGCCGCGGGTCGCAGGACGCGGCGGGCGGCGCGCTCGGCTCCTCGGCCGTGGTTGCCCTGATCCCGCGGACGACCGTGGAACGACGCTGGTTCGGGTTCGTCGCAGTGACGGCGGGCTGGTGCGAGGAGATCCTCTACCGCGGGTTCTTCCTGGCCGTCGTCGTCGCTATCGTGCCGAACGTCTCCGATCCGGTGCTGGTGCTCACCACCGCCGTGGCGTTCGGAATCGCGCACGCCTACCAGGGGGTGGCCGGCGTGATCACCACCGGTGTCCTCGGTGCAATCCTGGGGTCCCTGTACGTCGGGACTGGCACGCTGCTCGCGCCGATCCTGGTGCACGCGGCCATCGACCTTCGGATCCTGTGGCTGCCCCGGTCCATCCTGCCGCCGGACCCGGTGCCGGGGTGAGCGTCGACGGCCTACGTGCCGTGCGCGAGGACGACAGCGCGGCGGTGATCGAGCTCATCGGCGGCTGCTTCGCGGAGTACCCCGGCTGCGTCCTGGACCTCGACGGGATCGACGCCTGGATGCGGGTCCCCGCGTCGTCGTACGCGCAGCGCGGCGGTGAGTTCTGGGTCGTCGAGCGGGCCGGCTGCGTCGTCGCCTGCGCCGGGTACCGGCCGGCCGAGGACGGGTCGGTCGAGTTGAAGAGCCTGTACGTCGCCGCGGTGGCCCGCCGCGGTGGGCTCGGGGCACGGCTGGTCGCGCTGGTCGAGGACGCGGCCGCGCGGGCCGGGGCACATCGGGTCACACTGTGGAGCGACACCCGTTTCGGTGCTGCCCACCGGCTGTACGAACGGCTCGGCTACGAACGGGGACCGGCGACTCGGGAACTGCACGATCCTTCGCAGTCCGTGGAGTTCGGCTACGCCAAGGATCTGCCATTGGCCGAAGCCCGCTGAGCCGAGTCGGTCCGCTCGCGGGGTGGCCGGCGGTGGAGTTCGAACCGGAATTTCCCGCCGCCCAATGTGTGTAGTCGCCAGGTGCGTTGGTGGACGGCGCGGTGGTGTCGGCGGCAGAGCAGGATGAGGTTGTTCAGGTCGGTGCGTCCGCCGTGGTACCAGGGCTTGAGGTGGTGGGCGTCGCACCAGCGGGCAGGTCGGTCGCAGCCGGGGGCTTGGCAGTGTTTGTCGCGGACGGTCAGCGCGGTGCGTTGGGCGGGGGTGGCGGTGCGGTGACGCCAGCCGACGTTGAGCGGGTTGCCGTCGTCGCCGGTGACGACGCCGGTGACGAACGCCGGTGACCTGGCAGTCGCAGCCGATCAGTCGGGCGGTGGCGGTGTCGATGGGCCCGATCCAGTCCAGCGTGGGCGCGGGCGCGCCGGGTCGGCCTTGCCGGGTGTCGATGCCGGCGGTGAGGGTGACCTGGGTCGGCTGCCCGCCGGAGGTGGGCGGGTCGGCGGAGCCGAGGTCGGCGCGCAGGATCTCCCCGAGCCGGTCGGCGCGGCGTTGGGCTGGGGTGCGGGTGTCGTCGGCGGCCGGGGTGGGCCGGAGTTGACTGCGGCCAGCAGCGCTTGGCCGGTGTCGGGGTCGAGCAGCCCGTCCAGATCGCCAAGGAAGAGCTGCGGGCGCTGCTGGTCCTGGCCAAGACCGGCGGGCAACGCCACCAGGTCACGCACCGGCTGTTCGGCTTCTACAGCTGGTGCGCGGACAGCAAGCTGCCCGAGCTGGAACGCCTCGCCGGCACCATCGACGCCTGGTGGCCCGAAGTGCTGGCGTTCCTACAGACCGGCGTGACCAACGCGGGAGCCGAAGCCACGAACCGGACCGTGAAGACCGCCGCGCGCACCGCCTACGGCTTCCGCAACCTTGACAACCAACGACGACGAGTACGCTTCGCCTGCACCCGGTCACACCGCCGGGTTACTGCCTGCTGAGGGTGAACTTCCCCCTCAAGTTCGAAGAGCCCGCCGAAGCATCTTCGGGACAGCCAGTCGAACACATGTTCGAAGCTTATCGGAAGAATGCGAACGATCCATCACCCACATGGGTGAAATCCGTGAGAGCTATTTGCAACAGGCGAACGCGAGCCGAAAGCGCAAGCCGCCACGGCAGCCAACTCGCAATACTGCCGCCCTTGAACACGTGATCTCAAGCTATTGCCCCCGCGAACCATCAATGCTCTCCCGCAGCAAATCCAAATGCCCACAATGCCGAACCGTCTCCTCGACCATATGCGCCAGCGCATAGCGCAGCGTGAAGTCAAGGTCCGGCCCCTGAGCGCGACCATCGAGGGAACACCCCGCGATGACCTGCCGGGATCGCTCGCACTCGGCGACGTACTCCTCGACCAGCCCG
>JACCSC010000397.1 GCA_013813215.1 Geodermatophilaceae bacterium
TCGATCACCCCGAGCACGCCGATGATCGGCGTCGGGTTGATCGCGGTGTCCCCGGTCTGGTTGTAGAAGCTGACGTTGCCGCCGGTCACCGGGAGGCCCAGCGTCCGGCAGCCATCGGCCAGCCCCCGCACGGCCTCGGCGAACTGCCACATCACCGCCGGATCCTCGGGGCTGCCGAAGTTCAGGCAGTTCGTCACCGCCAGTGGCCGGGCTCCGGTGGCGGCGACGTTGCGGCAGGCTTCGGCCAGCGCGAGCTGCGCGCCAGCGTACGGGTCGAGGCAGGTGAAGCGGCCGTTGCCGTCCGTGGCCACGGCCACCCCGAGACCGGTCGCCTCGTCGATCCGCAGCACGCCGGCGTCCTCGGGTTGAGCCAGCACGGTGTTGCCCTGCACGTAGCGGTCGTACTGCTCGGTCACCCACGTCTTGTCGCACAGGTTCGGCGAACCCACCATCCGCAGCAGCAGGGCACGCAGCTCCTCGCCGCTCGAGGGGCGGGGCAGCCGGGCCGGGTCGTCGGCGCGCAGGTCATCGAGGTCCAGCGGCCGCTCGTACGGGCGCTCGTACACCGGCCCCTCGTGGGCCACCGTGCGGGGCGGCACATCGACGATCCGCTCGCCGTGCCAGTCGATGGTCAGCCGGCCGGTCTCGGTCACCTCGCCGATGACGGTGGCGGTGATGTCCCACTTCCCGCAGACCGCCAGGAACGAGTCCACGTCGGCCGGCGCCACCACCGCGCACATCCGCTCCTGCGACTCGCTCATGAGGATCTCCTCCGGAGCGAGCGACGGGTCACGCAGCGGCACGCGATCCAGCCAGACGTGCATGCCCCCGGAGCCGGCACTGGCCAGTTCCGTTGTGGCACAAGACAATCCGGCTCCACCCAGATCCTGGATGCCGACGACCAGGTCGGCGGCGAAGATCTCCAGGCAGCACTCGATGAGCACCTTCTCGGTGAAGGGGTCGCCGACCTGCACGCTCGGCCGCTTGGCCGGGCCACCGGCCTCGAAGGTCTCGCTGGCCAGTACGGACACGCCACCGATCCCGTCGCCGCCGGTCCGTGCGCCGAACAGGACCACCAGGTTCCCCCGCCCGGTCGCCCGCGCCAGCCGGATGTCGTCGTGCCGCATCACGCCGACGCACAACGCGTTGACCAGGGGGTTGCCGAGGTAGCCGTCGTCGAAGACCACCTCGCCGCCGATGTTGGGCAGGCCCAGGCAGTTGCCGTAGCCGCCGATCCCAGCGACCACGCCGGGCAGCACCCGCTGGGTGTCCGGGGCATCAGCCGGGCCGAACCGCAAGGGGTCCATCACGGCGATCGGCCGGGCGCCCATGGTCAGGATGTCCCGAACGATGCCGCCGACGCCGGTGGCCGCGCCTTGATAGGGCTCGACGTACGACGGGTGGTTGTGCGACTCGATCTTGAACGTGACCGCGTACCCCTGCCCGACGTCGACGACGCCGGCGTTCTCCCCGATCCCGACGAGCAGCACCTCGCTGCGCGGCAGGTCGCCGAACTGTCGCAGGTGCACCTTCGAACTCTTGTAGGAGCAGTGCTCGGACCACATCACGCTGTACATCGCCAGCTCCGACGACGTCGGCCGACGGCCGAGGATGTCCCGGATCCGGTGGTACTCCTCGGATTTCAGCCCGAGTTCGGCGTACGGCTGCGGGCGGTCCGGATCCTGCCCGGCGTGCTGGACGGTGTCGATCATGCCGAGGTGAGCGCTCCGAGCACGGAGGTGAAGAACGCCAGCCCGTCGGTGGTCGGCCCGGTCAGGTTCTCGACGGCGTGCTCCGGGTGCGGCATCAGGCCGACGACGTTTCCACGCTCGTTCGTGATCCCGGCGATGTCGCGGGCCGAGCCGTTGGGGTTGCCATCGGCGTACCGGAAGACGACGCGGCCCTCGCCCTCCAACCGGTCGAGGACGTCGGGCGCGGCGACGTAACAGCCCTCGCCGTTCTTGACCGGTACGACGATCTGCTGCCCCGGCCGGTACGCCGACGTCCACGCCGTTTCGACGTTCTCCACGGTCAGCCGTTGGTCACGGTTGCGAAAGAGCAGGTGCGCGTTGCGGGTCAGCGTGCCCGGCAGCAGGTGGGACTCACAGAGGATCTGGAAGCCGTTGCAGATGCCCAGCACGGGCAGGCCGTGGGTCGCAGCCTCGATGACGGTTTGCATGACCGGGGCGAAGCGGGCGATCGCACCGCAGCGCAGGTAATCGCCGTAGGAGAAGCCACCCGGCAGGACGACGGCGTCCACGCCGTACAGATCCCAGTCGCCGTGCCAGAGGGCGACCGGTTCGCCCCCGGCCAGCCGTACCGCGCGCTGGGCGTCCCGGTCGTCCAGCGACCCGGGGAAGGTGACGACACCGATCCGGGTCACTCGACCACCCGCACGGTGAAGTACTCGATCACGGTATTGGCGAGCAGGGTGTCGGCCAGCTGCCGCATGGCCGCCTCGTCGACCGGTGCGTCGACCTCGAGCTCGAAATGCTTGCCCTGGCGGACCACGCTGATCCCCTCGAAGCCCAGCCGGGGCAGGGCACCCAGGATGGCGTTGCCCTGCGGGTCGAGGATCTCGGGTTTGAGCATGACGTCGACGATCACGCGCGTCACGCGCCCTCCCGCGGACCGTCCTCGGCGTCGAGCTCGGCCTCGCGCTCGCGGGCCGCGTCGGCCTCCAGCTCGCCGTCCACCTCGAGCGCCTCGTTGCCGTACGCCTCACCGAAGGACTCCTTCACCTCGCCCACGATCTCCTCGGCCTTGACTCGAGCGCCTTCGGCGGCGGCCTTGGCTTTGTCGACGAAGCCCATCGGGGTGTCTCGCAATCTCGGGCGGCAGCGGCTGCCGACCAACCCTACGGCGCCGGGGGCAGCAGGCCGCCGCGACCGCCCGAACCCAGCCGCGCCGGCCGCGACGCTTCCCGCGCCCGGTAGCGCGCGACCAGGTCCAGGGCCGGATCGGCCCCCTCGTCCAACGCGACGCACGGGGCGTCGAACACGCACCGCAAGCAGTGCCTGCCGGGCGAGGGGTAGATCGACAGCGCCGGATCGAGCAGCTCTCGCGCCTCGGTGGCCACCCGGAGCCCGGCCTGTTCGATCTCGGCCCGGCCGCGGCGGATGTGTGTACGCCGTACCGGCCCGCTCGTGTGCACCGTCGTCCGCTCGGGGTCCGTCAGGCGGGCGGCCACGGCCGAGGCCCGTTCGGGCACGCCGACGCCGCGCCCACCGCCACTACCCTCGTGCTGCGGATAGCCGCCGCGGCCAGGTCGGCCCGTCGCGGTGGCCGACGGCGGCGAACCGAGCCCTCCGGCCGGGGAAGCCAGCAGCTCGGTGTGGATCGTGCCGGCGACCCCCATCCCGAGGTAGCACTGCTCCCAGGCCCAGCAGGCAGCCACCGCCCGCTCGTCCAGCAGCAGCGTCCGCGGATCCGACCACGCGTCGACCACCCGGTGGCTGACCACCCAGAGTTCGTCGTGAGCGTCGATGGCCAGCAGCTCGACCGTGTCGAGGTACAGCACCGCGCAGCCGTCCGGCGTACACAAGCCGCGGTCCGGGGCATCAGCGTCCGGCACCATCGCTTCGACCTCGGTCTCGACCCGCACCGGCCCGAAGTCGTCCAGGCTGGGCGCCCACGCCAGGTAGCGCTCGAGCAGGGCCGTGCCCAGGTCGAAGTTCAGCGACCGCTCCGCCGACGGCGGCTGGCCGGCGACGGCGCGGATGAAGGCCTGCCGCACGAGGGGGAGCACGATCTGGCTGCTCCAGTCCCACATGCCGGGGAAGTAGTAGACCGCCAGCGCCTCGCGCAGCGCAGCCGACACCGCGGCGGCCGGCGGCTCGACCGGCTCGAGGTTCTGGCGGTGCGGTGAGCTGAAGTCCCACTGCCGGCGGCACAGCTTGTAGGCCGCCCGCTCCTCGGCCGTGATCCGGTAGTCCATCGCACCCCCAGGCCGGCTCAGGCTAGCCGCTGGACATGCCGAGCGAGGCGCCCTGGGCCACGATGGGTAGGACCGCAGTGACGACGACAGGAGTCGACGATGTCCGCACCCCCGATCCCGGCCGATCCCAACACCCCGCCGGGCGAGCCGATCCCCGACCAGCCGGGACCGCTGGACCCCATCGGCGATCCGGTCGGCAACCCGCCCAACCCGACGCCGGACGGTCCGATCCCGCCGATCCGGCCCTAGCCGCAGCATCCGCTCGTTCCACCAGCCCTGGCGCCCGGCGGGTAGCCGGGTGTGGCACGCTGCCCGCCGACACACCTGACATCCTCCGATGTCACGGCGCGGGGCAACGACGCCCGCCGGCGCGAAAGGGACGAGCATGGCCTTCCCCTCCGACCTCGAGATCGCTCGCGGCGCCCAACTGAAGCCGCTCACCGGCATCGCGCAGGCCATGGGCATCGGCGAGCACCTCCTGGAGCCGTACGGCGAGAACGTCGCCAAGATCAAGCTGGCGGCCATCGAGGAACTCGCGGACCGGCCCAAGGCGAAGTACGTCGTCGTCTCGGCGATCACACCGACCCC
>JACCSC010000443.1 GCA_013813215.1 Geodermatophilaceae bacterium
CTTCGACCCGCAGCGCATCGACCGCGACCGCGCGCGCACGGCGCTGGGCGAGAGCGCCACGGGGCGCCTGCTGCTCGGCGTGGTCGCGCAGTTGACCCCCTGGAAGGGGCAGGACACGGCGATCGAAGCGCTGCGGATGCTGTGCGAGGAAGGACGCGACGCGCGCCTGCTCCTGATCGGCTCGGCCAAGTTCCTCGCGAGCTCGACGCGCTTTGACAACGAGCGCTATCTCGCCGGCCTGCGCGAGCTCGTCGCGCGCGCCGGCCTCCAGGACCGCGTCTGGTGGCTGGGGGAGCGCGAGGACGTTCCCGAGCTGATGCGCGCGCTCGACGTGCTGATGCTGCCCTCGTGGGAGGAGCCATTCGGTCGCGCGCTGATCGAGGCGATGGCGCTGGGGGTGCCGGTCATCGCCACGAATGTGGGGGGTCCGCCGGAGATCCTCGACGACGGGCGGGAGGGTGTGTTGCTACCGCCGCGAGAGCCGGCGGCGTGGGCGCAGGCGGTGGCCCGACTGGCTGACGATCCCGATCGCGCCGCGGCAATGGGCGCGGCCGGGCGCCGTCGCGTTCACCGGCAGTTCACCGTCGCGAGGCACCTCGACGCGGTGCTCGCGCTGTATGCGCAAGCTGTGGCTGGGGCGAACGTTGTTAGGGAGGCGTGAAGTGCTTGCTCCAGCCTTCGGAATCTTGCATTGTCCAGATAAACACCCTAACGTTCACATCTCACTGCACGAGGGGTCGCGCAGGCGGGGGGCCGGGATGGGGCGTTTGCACATCTAGACTCGTTCAGCCGGCCGATCTCGACTTGGAGCACGGATGCCAGCCACCTACCACCTCACCCACCTACGCACGCTCGAGTCCGAGGCGATCCACGCGATGCGCGAGGTCGTAGCCGAATTCGAGCGCCCGGTGCTTCTGTTCAGCGGCGGCAAGGATTCGATCGTGCTGCTGCGGCTCGCCGAGAAGGCGTTTCGTCCCGCGCCGCTGCCGTTCCCGATCATGCACGTCGACACCGGCCACAACTTCCCCGAGGCGATCGAGTACCGCGATCGGCGTGTGCGCGAACTGGGCGAGCGCCTGATCGTCGCCTCCGTCGAGGACTCGATTCGCGAGGGACGCGTCGTCGAGCAGACCGGACCCCGTGCCTCGCGCAACGGCCTGCAGACGGTCACACTGCTCGACGCGATCGCCGAGCACGGCTTCGACGCGGCCTTCGGCGGCGCGCGCCGCGACGAGGAGCGCGCACGGGCCAAGGAGCGCATCCTCTCCTTCCGCGACGAGTTCGGGCAGTGGGAGCCCCAGCGCCAGCGGCCCGAGCTGTGGGCGCTCTACAATGGCCGCATTCGCAAGGGGGAGCACGCTCGCGTCTTTCCGATCTCCAACTGGACCGAGCTCGATGTGTGGCAGTACATCGCCGAGGAGGATCTCGAGGTGCCGTCGATCTACTTCGCCCACGACCGCGAGGTCTTCGAACGCGACGGCATGCTCTACGCGGTCAGCCCCTTCATCGAGCTGATGGCCGATGAGAAGCCCTACACCTCCACCGTGCGCTACCGCACCGTCGGCGACATGAGCTGCACGGGAGCCGTCGAGTCCAGTGCCGCGACGCTCGCCGAAGTCGTCGCGGAGATCGCCGCGACGGAGGTCACCGAGCGTGGCCAGACGCGCGCCGATGACAAAGTCACGGAGGCCGCGATGGAGGATCGCAAGCGGCAGGGGTACTTCTAGATGAGCGTGCCGAGCCACCCCACAGACGTCGTGAGCAACGGCAACGGCAAGAGCGCCGAGGGCGAGGTGATCGCGGTGCCGCTCGGCGAGAGCGCTCAGGAGGCCTTCCGCCGCCTGACCGAGCGCCCGGCGGACCTGCTGCGCTTCGCCACCGCCGGCTCGGTGGACGACGGCAAGAGCACGCTGATCGGGCGGCTGCTGTACGACTCGAAGTCGATCTTCGAGGACCAGTACGCCGCGATCGAGCAGGCCTCCCAGCGCCGCGGCGAGGACGCGCCGAACCTCGCGCTGCTCACCGACGGGCTGCGGGCCGAGCGCGAGCAGGGCATCACGATCGACGTCGCCTACCGGTACTTCGCCACCCCGAAGCGCTCGTTCATCCTGGCCGACACCCCCGGGCACCCGCAGTACACGCGGAACATGGTCACCGGCGCGTCCACGGCGAACCTCGCCCTGGTGCTGGTCGACGCCCGCAACGGCATCGTCGAGCAGAGCCGCCGGCACGCGTTCCTCGCCACCCTGCTCCGCGTTCCCCACCTCGTGTTGTGCGTGAACAAGATGGACCTCGTCGACTACGACCAGGCCGTCTTCGAGTCCATCCGCGAGGAGTTCGAGCAGTTCGCCTCCCGGCTGGACGTGGGCGACCTGACCTCGATCCCGGTCTCGGCGCTCAACGGCGACAACGTCGTGACCCGCTCGGGCAACATGCCGTGGTACGAAGGCTCGGCGCTGCTGCACCACCTGGAGGAGGTCTACATCGCCTCCGACCGGAACCTCACCGACGTCCGGTTCCCGGTCCAGTACGTGATCCGGCCGCGCAAGGACTCCCACCACGACTACCGGGGGTATGCCGGGACCGTGGCGGCCGGTGTGCTCAAGGTGGGCGACGAGGTCGAGATCCTGCCTTCGGGCCTGACGACGCGCATCGCAGCGATCGACACCCCGACCGGACCGGTCGAGGAGTGCTGGCCGCCGATGTCTGTGGTCATCCGGCTGACCGAGGACGTCGACATCTCCCGCGGTGACATGATCTGCCGCCCGAACAACCAGCCGACGATGAGCCAGACCCTGGACGCGACGCTGTGCTGGATGGCCGACCAGCCGTTGCAGCCGGGCCGGCGCTACGCGATCAAGCACACGACCCGCTGGTCCCGGGCCGTGGTGCGCACCCTGCACTACCGCATCGACGTGAACACGATGCACCGTGAGGAAGGCGTGGAGTCGTTGCGCCGCAACGACATCGGCCGAGTCACCTTGCGGATGACCACGCCGCTGTTCGTCGATGAGTACCGCCGTAACCGCACCACCGGCGGGTTCATCCTGGTCGACGAGGGCAACAACCAGACCGTTGCCGCGGGCATGATCACCGACGCCCAGTGAGTCGGCTGGACGACCACGAACTTGCCGCGTCGATCGCGACCGGGGCCGGCCAGGTGCTGCTCCGGATCCGGGCCGAGCACGCGTCGGCCGAGACCCGTGAGCGGAAGGATGCGGGGGACCGGGGCGCGCAGGAGTTCATCGCCGGGGCGTTGGCCGAGGCCCGACCGGCCGACGCGGTGCTGTCCGAGGAAGCCGCCGACAGCGCACTACGCCTCCGCGCCGATCGGGTGTGGATCGTCGATCCGCTGGACGGCACCCGCGAGTTCTCCGAGGACGGCCGCACCGACTGGGCCGTGCACGTGGCGCTGTGGTCCGCTGGCTCGCTCGTCGCGGGCGCCGTGGCGCTGCCCGCTCTCGGCCTCACGCTGTCGACCGCGGCGGCGCCGACGTTGCTGCCGCCGTACGGCGGTCCGATCCGGCTCATCGTCAGCCGCACCCGTCCCCCCGCGCTGGTCGAGACGCTGGCCGCGCGGTTCGGCGGCGTGCTCGTGCCGATGGGCTCGGCCGGAGCGAAGTCGATGGCCGTGGTGCGCGGCGAGGCCGACGCCTACGTGCACTCCGGCGGGCAGTACGAGTGGGACTCCGCGGCCCCCGTCGCCGTCTGCCGCGCTTCGGGGCTGCACACCTCGCGGATCGACGGCAGCCCGCTGACGTACAACAACGAGAACCCCTACCTGCCCGACCTGCTGATCTGCCGCCCCGAACTGGCCGACCGACTCCTCGAGGCCATCGCCGCCTCCCCTAGCCAGTAGCGGCAGGAACAGCGTGCCAGATCTGGCACGCAGCACCTGCCGTTGGTCGGTTTCCACAGATTGTGGGCGCCCATAGCGACCGCCATGGCTGGCGTGGACGCTGGCGGATGTGGACAGCCTTGCCGGTCGGGATCGGCGGCGCAGAGCTGCGGCGCTGGCCCGAGATCAGGACGGGATCGCCTCCCGACGCCAGCTGCGAGGCTGGGGCCTGGATCGCCTCGATGTGCGGACCGAGGTCCGCGCAGGTCGTTGGCATCAGCCGTCGGCGCACACCGTCGCCTTCTTCACCGGCGCGCTCACCGAGCGGCAGCGCTGGTGGGTGGCGCTGCTGGAATCCGGGTGTTCAGACGCAGCGTTGGACGGGCTCACCGCACTGCAGGCGGCGGGTTTGACTGGAGTGGAAGGTGCACTGGTCATCTCGTGTTGCCGCGGGTCGCAGCCGCGACGGGTGCCCGAGGCGGAGATCCGGATCACCCGTTGGCGCTGCCGTCACGACGTCGTCGGAGCCGGCATCCCGCGCGTGCGGCCGTCCGCGGCGTCGATCCACGAGGCTCTCTGGGCCAAGACCGAGCGCCAGGCGGCGCTCATGCTCGTGGCACCCGTGCAGCAGCGACTCATACCGCCCGACCGGCTGGCCAGGGAACTTGCTCGCATCCGTCGTCACCCGAAGCGCAGCTGGGTCGGCCAGGTCGTCAACGACATCGTCGACGGCGCGCAGGCGCTGGGCGAACTCGACTTCGCCGGCCTCTGCCGACGGCGGGGTTGGCCGTCGCCGAGCCGCCAGGTAGTTCGACGCGGACCCCGCGGTCGGTGGTATCTCGACGTCTCCTTCGACGAGTACGGCGTGGTCGTGGAGATTGACGGCATCCAGCATGGACAGGGGTTGGGGCCGGTGGACGACGCGCTGCGACAGAACGCGCTGGCCATGGCGGGCGACATCGTGCTGCGGATCCCGCTGCTCGGCCTTCGCGTCGCCGCCGACGCCTTCCTCGATCAGGTCGAGGCTGCGCTCATCGTGCGCGGCTGGCGGCGGGCGGCCTGATCAGGCGAGCAAGCCGCGGTCGGTGAGGTGGTCGACGATCTGCCGGGCGGCCTCGGCCGGCGTTCCCGCGCCCCCGTCGACCACCACGTCGGGGTGTGAGGGCAGCTCGTAGGCGTCGGAAACCCCGGTGAACTGGGCGATCTCACCGGCCCGGGCCCGGGCGTACAGCCCCTTGACGTCGCGCCGCTCGGTGACCTCCAGCGACGTGGCCACGTGGACCAGGACGAACGTGCCGTGCCGCTCGACCAGCGCCCGAGCCTCCTCACGGGCGGCGTCGTACGGCGCGATCGCGGCGACCACGACGGCCGCGCCGTGCCGGTTCAGCTCCCCCGCGATCCAACCGATCCGCCGGATGTTCAGGTCCCTGTGCTCACGGGAGAAACTGAGCTCGCTGGAGAGCATCTCGCGCACGATGTCGCCGTCCAGCGTCGAGACCTCGCGGCCAGCAGCCGCCAGGTCGGCGATCAGCACGTCGGCGATCGTGGACTTGCCGGCTCCCGACAATCCGGTCAGGAAGACCGTGAATCCCCGTGCCTGCGCCACTCCTGCTCCCGTCCGTCGGCCCGGTCGAGCCTAGACTGACCCGGCCGACGCCCGATCATGGGAAGGGACCCACCACGTGCACCTGCTCTTCGTGTGCACGGGCAACATCTGCCGGTCCCCCACCGCCGAGCGACTCACGCAGGCCTATGCCGCTCAACTGCCCGATCCCGGGCAGTTGACCGCGTCCAGCGCCGGCACCCGCGCGGTCTACGGCAGCCGGATGGAGCCGAACGCCGAACTGGTCCTCAACAGCCTCGGCGGCTCCGGGAGGGGCTTCCTGGCCCGGCAGATCTCGCCCGAGATCGTCGCCGACGCCGACATCGTGCTGGCCATGACCGAGCAGCACCGTACGACAGTGCTGCACAACTCGCCGCGGCACCTGGCCCGCACGTTCACCCTGCTGGAGGCGATCACGCTCGCCGACGCCGTAGCACCGCAAGCCCTGAGCGACCCGGCCGACCTGGGGGTACGCGGGCGGGAACTGGCCCTGGCCATGGTCCGGCAGCGCGCGATGCGCCATGCCGCCGAACCGCTGAGCGACGACATCCTTGACCCGATCGGCGGCGACCCGATCCTGTTCGCCCAGGTCGGAGAGCAGATCGCCGGCGCCCTGACCGGCTGGCTGGACATCCTCACCGGACGCCGCTGACCCCGGCCTGCGGTGCCTGCGGTGCCTCCGCGCAGGGTCAGCGCGGCGTTGCCGGCAGCTGTTCGAACTCGCCGAGATGGTCCTGCAGGGTGCCGGCATTGATGTAGGCCCACATCTGCTGGCACTGCTCGTCGTCGAGGTAGACCACGCTCGCCGTTCCCTCCATGCCCGTGCCGGTGACCGGCGCGGTCATGAAGGCGACGTTCTGCTGCTGCAGCCCCCGCAGGCTGTAGGCCATCGTGACCAGGTCGTAGTCGGACAGCCCGTCGTCCACGCTGATCGAGTTCGTCACGGCACGCAAGAAGCCGTCCAGCTGCCCCGGGTCGGTGAGCAGGTTCTCCCGGGACACCTTGTTCACCACCGCCCGCAGGTAGTTCTGGTGGCGTTGGACGCGGTCGAAGTCGCCCCCGGGTAGCCGGTAGCGCTGGCGCACGTATGCCAGCGCCTGCTCGCCGTCGAGGTGGTTCAGGCCACGCTGGAACTGCACGCCGTGCGCGTAGGTGTCCTGGGCGACCCGGACGTCCACGCCGCCGATCGCGTCGGTGATCGCCTCGAAGCCGGTGAAGTCGACGGACAAGAAGTGGTCGATCCGGATGTTCGTCAGCTGTTCGACGGTCTCGATGAGCAGCGTCGGCCCGCCGTAGGAGTAGGCGGCGTTGATCTTGGTGGTGCCGTAGCCGGGTACCGGAACGTAGGAATCGCGCGGGATCGAGATGGCGAACGCCGTTGACCGGTCCCCGGAGAGCTGCAGCAGCATCAGGACGTCCGAGCGCTGCGAGCCGGCGTCCTCGGTGGCGTCGTCCCCGGTGGTGAGCCCCGCGGCCCGCGAGTCGCTGCCGACGAGCAGGAAGGTCATCGGAATGTCGGCGGTCCCCGCCAGAGCGGCCGGCGGCTGGGGACGGGATTCCTCGTCCAGGCCTTCGAAGACGCCCGGGATGCGCGCCACGTTCCCGGCGTACCGATCGGTGAGGTACCAGACCGCGCCGGCGGCCAGCAGCGCCAGGACGAGGCAGACCGCCAGCAGTCCGACCAGCGCCCGGCGCCAGCGCGAACCGCGCCGCGGCTCGTCCTCGTCCTCGGTCAGCAGGAGGCCGCCGTGCTCGCTTCGGTCGGCGTCAGCGTCGGGCCAGGCGTCCGGATCCTGCGCACCGTCGTACCGGTGTGAACTCATTGCTACTGCCTGTCCGACGTGGGCGGGAACGGTCGACGGCGAAGCAACCCCTCCCCGTCGGGACGATGGTAACCGCTGGGTACAACGGGCTGGATGATCCGCCCTCACCCGACGCGCATGAGACCCAACGGTGAGTGACTGAGTCCGGGAAAGACGCTGTCCACCGGGCCCACGCCGAGGTGCCCCTGGGCCAGCTCGTACAGCACGTCGCGGTAGTCGTTGATCCCGGCCAGGTCGCCTTCGACGAGGGCGGACTCGGCCAGCCCCGGCCACCGGCCGAACATGCGCCCGCCGGCCACCCGGCCGCCGAGGACGAGCATCGCGTTGCCGTGCCCGTGGTCGGTCCCGCCGCTGCCGTTCTGCGCCACCCGCCGGCCGAACTCCGACATCGTCACGACCGTGACGTCACGCAGCGTCGGGCCGAGATCCTCGGCGAAGGCGGCCAGCGTCTGCCCGAGGTCGGTCAGCTGGTCGGTCATGTCACCGGCGTCCACCGCCCCGGCGTTCGTGTGCAGATCCCAGCCACCGACGTCCACTGTCGCCACCCGCAGCCCGGTGCCGGAGGTGATCAGGCGCGCGACGTCGGACATGGCCGCGGCGAAGTTGCCGGCCGGGTAGACCGCTCCGGGCGTGTAAGCCTGCGCCTGCAGGTCGGTCGCCTCCGCGAGCAGCCGCAGCGCGACGGGCACCTGCTCGGCGGCGAGCAGGTCGAGGCCGGTGTAGAGGCGCTCGAGCGCGGCGATGACCCGCTCCGAACGCCGGTACAGCACTACCGAGTCGACCCCGCGCAGGCTGATCGCGCCGGCCGCGCCGGCCAGTGACTGCGGGACGTTGATCCCCTCGGCGGTGGCCCGGAACGTCGTCCCCGGGCCGGCCGTGGCCAGGGCCCGCTCCAGCCATCCGGTCCGCGCGTCGCCGGCATCGACGCCGCGCTCGACCTGGTCCTGGGCCTGGAAGTGGCTGCGGCTGATGTTCGGCCCGCCGACGGCATGCACGACGGCGAGCTGCTTGGCCTGCCAGTAGCGGTGCAGCGGGGACAGCGCCGGGTGCAGCCCGAACCCGCGGTCCAGGGGCAGCAGCAGGCGATCCGGTACGCCGATGTCGGGCCGGGCGGCGGCGTACGCCGGATCTCCCGACGGGACGACGGCGGCCAGGCCGTCGAAGCCGCCGCGCAGAAAGACCACGACGAGCGCCCGACCGCTGCCCGTTCCCGGAACTGCGTACGCGTACCGGGTCGTCACGAGCTGGGAGCCCAGGGCCGCGGCGGCGACCATCCCCGCACCGGCCAAGAACTTGCGGCGGGTGAAGCCGTGGCTCCACTGCTCTCGGGCCGCCACCTGCTCGGCGTCGATCCGCTCGACCGCGGCGGTGAGTGCGTCGGCGCTGCTGGCCGGCGCCTCCGCGGAGGGAAGTGCGTCGGCGCTCATCGGAGCAGGTGATACGGCGAGTCGAGGACGAGCGCTGTGAGATCGGGGAGCTGCCCGAGCAGCGCCGCCTCGTCGTACTCGGCGTCCTCGGTGGTGACCAGGAATTCCAGCAGGGCGGCGCGGTGCTCGTCGCGGAACCGTTGGCCGGTCAGTAGCTCCGCGATCTGGTCCACCAGCTCGCCGTTGGTCCGTGGCTCGGCGGTGCGGGTCAGCGCTCGTGGCCCGGGATAGACCAGGCCGGTGAAGCCGCCGGCGGTGAGCAGACGGTGGACGTTCCACCGGCCCAGGACCGAGGAGGAGGAAAGCCACGCGGCCGCCACATCCGGGTACCCGGTCGGCGGCGCGGCGCCGAGCGGCGCCTGGCCCAGGCCGCCGGCCCGACCCACGAGAGCCGCGATGCCCGAGGTGTCCGACGCCTTCGGTGGGCCGATGCCGAGCGCCCGGACGCTGGCCACGATGTCCTCCAGCGGGCGGCGCACCTTCTGCCCGGTCGCCGCCGCGAACTCAGGTGAGGAGAACAGCTCGCGCAGCCACGGGACAACCTGGGTGTCGTGGGCGAGGAACGTGGCGGCAAGCCGCTTCACCAGCGCCGCCGGCGGCTCGTCGGAGACGAACCGGACGGCCAGCTTGCGGCTCAGGTGCAGCGCCGTCTGCTCGTGCCGGGCAAGGTAGCGCAGGTAGTCCGCGCCGACGGCCTGCCCGTCTTCGGCGCGATCGTTGGGCGCCGACCACGACAGCACCTGGACGCGGCCGACGTAGTGCCCGGCCGGGTCGAAAGCGAACTTCCCGTCCTGACCGACGCTCCACCCGGTCAGAGCCAGCGCGCTGTCTCGCACGTCGTCCTCGGTGTAGCCGCCGTCGACCCCGACGGTGTGCAGTTCGAGCAGCTCCCGACCGTAGTTCTCGTTCGGGTCGTCGCCCCGGGAGTCGGCGTTGCCCAGGTGGATGAGCATCGCCGGGCTCTGCGCGTCGGCCAGCAACAGGTCCTCGAAGCGGCCGAGGGCGTGCCGACGGATGACCGTCGCGTCCTCGACCGGCTTCGTCGCGTACGTCGGCCCGAGCGGCGTCGTCACGTTGAAGTGATTGCTCCAGAAGTCGACCATCACCTCGAAGAGCTGCCGCTTGCTCCAGATCTGCCGGGCCAGCGTCGCCTCGACGAGTTGCTCGCCGGCCAGCCGCCGGTCCGCTGCATCCCCGAGCAGCCGCTGCAACTGCGCCGCATCGTGCGTGAGCAGCGGGTACGCCGCCAGCAAGCCGTCGATGACGCTGTCGTCGACACGGCCCGGGTCGAGCTGTTGTTCCAGCCACTCGGACGGCCCGGTCGCCACGATGTCGGCGAGCAGCGTGGGGGTCAGGCCGTACGTCGCACGGCGGGCCAGGTGCAGCGGCAGGTCGGCGGTGAGCAGCGTCCTCGTCGTCGGCGGCAGCGGCTCGGCGGCGCGGGTGCGAAACGCGCCCACGGCCAACGCGGTACCAGCCCCCACGACACCCACCGCCAGCGCCCCAGCGGCGAGCCGATGCGTGGGATGGGCCGGTGGCACCGTGACGTCGGAGTCGGCCGTGCGCATCAAGCGTCCCCCCGGACCGGCCCCTTGGACGTGATTGGACTGGCCCATCCTCCCACGGCACGGGCCGCTCAGCGCTGCTCGCTACCCTGCCAGCTGACCACCCAGAGGTGACCCATGAGTCTCCGTCGGAATGCTCTGCTGGCTGCGCTCCTGCTGACGGCTCCGCTCACCCACCTCGGCCCGGCGGTGGCCGAGGATCCGGTGCAGGTCGCTGGGCCGGCCGTTCCGGCCCCGGAGTGGACCGCGCTGTTCGACCGGAGTTCGGGCTGGACCGGCGCGGACGGCATCTACTCCATCCCGCTGTCCGGTGACGAACGGCCCGGCAACACCGCCGATGCCCAGACGTTCTTCACCTTCAGCGACACGTTCATCGGTCGGGTGAACGCCGCGGGGGAGCGGGTCAACGGCTCGACGCTGGTGAACAACACGAACGCCCTGCTCGCCGGCACGGAGCCCGACCCGGCGCGCATCCGCTTCAGCTGGCGGACGACAGCCGGCGGTGACCCGGCGGCGCAGGTGGTGCCGCGGCCGCAGGGCGCCGAGCGGACCTGGTTCTGGCCCAACGACGGCGTCGTGGTCAACGGCCGGCTGTTCCTCTACAGCCTGCGGATGCGGGAGGGCGGCAGCGGCTCGTTCGCCTTCGAGGTCGACGGCGTCTCGCTGCTCGCAGCCCGGGCTTCCGACCGGCCGGCGTTCAGCCGCTACGCCCAGACCGATACGCCGCTGTACCTACCGGCGTCGGGCAGCGCGGGTGAGACGACGTACGGGATGGCGCTGCTGCCGAACACGACCACCGCGGGCGCGCCGTCACCCGACGGCTACCTCTACGTCTACGGCCTGCGCAACGACACCTTCAACAAGCGGCTCCTGGTCGCCCGGGTGCTGCCGCAGCAGATCGCGAACTTCACGGCGTACCGATTCTGGGACGGTGCGGCCTGGAACGCCGACATCGCCGCGGCCGAGCCGGTGACCGGCCGGGTGTCCTCGGAGTTCAGCGTGTCCCCGCTGGCCGACGGCCGTTACCTGCTGGTCTTCCAGCTGGACACCCTGAGCAACCAGGTCGCCGTGCGGTACGGCGCGTCACCGGTAGGCCCCTGGAGCGACTACACGGTCGTGTACACCGCGCCGGAGGACGACCTCACGCCGGACACATACACCTACAACGCCAAGGCCCATCCGCACCTGTCCGAGCCCGATCGGCTGCTGATCAGCTACAACGTGAACACCTTCGACTTCTTCGAGAACTTCAGCCGCGCCGACATCTACCGGCCGCGGTTCATCTGGCTGCCCCTGGACTGACTGTTCCCGGCGCCGGTCGCTCTAGGGTGACCGGATGCGGGTCGACGACGTGGTGCTCGGCTGCGACGACCTCGACGAGACGGTGGACTTCTTCACCTCTGCGCTCGGTTTCCGGTTGGACGTGATCTGGCCGGCCGACGATCCGTCGGTAGCTGTCCTGTCCCGCGGCCCCGACGTCGGCGTACGCCTGGTTCGTGGCTCGGCACCCGCGGTCTGGCCGGCGGCCGGCGACGGCGCCGTGTCGATGCCGCCCGGCACAGCCACCTTCGAGCTCAGCCACCCGTCGGGCACGGACACCGGTGTCGGACGGGCCGGCATGCACTACCGGGACCTGCTGCCCGCGCGGCAGGGCGGGAGGTTCATCGCCTCGCACATCCTGATCCCGGGCGGTGGTCCGGTCCCGGACTATGTCCACCACCACCGGGTCCGGTTCCAGCTCATCTACTGCGCGGCCGGCTGGGTGCGGGTCGTCTACGAGGGCCAGGGCTCGCCGTTCGTGTTGGAGACCGGGGACTGCGTGCTCCAGCCGCCGGGCATCCGGCACCGGGTCCTGGAGGCCTCGCCCGGCCTGGAGGTGGTCGAGATCGGCTGTCCGGCCGCGCACGAGACGTTCGTCGAGCACACGATCACCCTGCCCACCGCCGCGGCGGCCCCCGACCGGCGCTGGGACGGGCAGGCGTTCATCCGTCACGTGGCGGCGTCGGCCTCCTGGAAGCCTTGGCGCGCTTCAGGTTTCGAGTTACGCGACACTGGCATCGAGGCCGCGACGGACGGGTTGGCCACCGTGCGCGTCGTCCGGCCCTGTCGCGGGGACGTGTCCGTGACGCTGCCGCCGTACGAGGGCGAGTTTCTGTTCTGGTACGTGCTGGCCGGTACGGCGAGGCTGCACCTCGACGGTGTCGAGCCGTCGGCGCTGGCCGGGGGCAGCGCGGTCGCCGTACCGATTTCGGTCGCGTACGGCCTCAGCGAGGTGTCCCCTGACCTCGAAGTCCTCGAGGTCATGCTGCCGGCCTGACCGCCTAGCGGGGATCGGTCCGGCGCAGGATCCGGCGCACCTCCTCGTCTGTGGTCTGGTCGAAGTCGCCGTAGTAACGGCTGACCGCGCGGAAATCCGACGGTTGGAGCGGGCAGACGAGCGCGTCGAGGGCTGGCAGTCGCTGTACAGCCTGGCGCGAGGCGACCGGCACGGCGAGCCCGAGCCAGGACGGCACGTCACCCAGCACTGCCTCGATGGCGGCCGCGGCGGTCGCGCCGGTGGCCAGGCCGTCGTCGACGAGCAGCACGGCCCGGTCCTGGAGGTGCAGCGGCGCCAGGCCGGGCCGGAAGTCCTGCTCACGTCGGCGCACCTCCTCTCGCTGCTGATCGGCCAGCGCCTCGAACTCGTTCGCCGCCACGCCCAGTCGGCGGAGCAGCGCGTCCTGCCGGCTCGTGCCGTGCGCCGTGACCGCGCCGAGCGCCAACTCGGGACGCCACGGTAGGGCCACCTTGCGCACGATCAGTACGTCGAGTTCGGTGCCGAGGCCCCGGGCCAACTCGTCGGCGACGACGACCCCGCCGCGTGGAAGGCCGAGGACGAGCAGTTCCGCCGGTGCGACCTGGCGGACCGCCTCGACCAGGTGCGAACCGGCCTCGGCGCGGTCGGCGTAGGGCGGGCGACTCATGGTCGGCCGGTTCGCCCGGTCCTGGATCGGGGCGCGCGCACCGAGTGACAATAGCCAGCTCGACCTGACCCGAGCAGCCCAACGACGAACCGTTCCACGCAAGGCGCGTAGGGACTCTTCTGCCAGACTCTGGGGCCCAGGGGGAGGGAGCGGTATGAAGGTCGTGATCGGCCTCGACTCCGGGACGACGGCCACCAAGGCGGTCGCCGCCGGCGCCGACGGCGATGTGCGCGCCACGGCTAGCGCGGGGTACCCCTTGCTGGTCCCCGCTCCCGGCCAAGCCGAGCTGGACGCCGACCGGTTGCGGGGAGCCGCCGTCGAGGCGCTCCACGACATCGTGCAGCAGCTGGCCGAACGAGGCGACGAGGTAGTGGCGGTCTGCCTGAGCGCGGCGATGCACGGAGTCGTTCCGATGGCAGCCGACGGCACCCCGCGCGGGCCCCTGATCACGTGGGCTGACGGTCGGGCCGCCGAGCAGGCCGCAGCACTGGTCGCGGATGGCCGGGCCCGGGGCCTGCACGCCCGGACGGGTACACCGGTGCATCCGATGTCGCCGCTGACCAAGCTCGCCTGGTTGTCGCAGCACGAGCCGGACCTCGTACGCCGTGCGCCGCGGTGGGGCGGGGTCAAGGAGTTGCTGGTGTCGGCGTTGTGCGACGCCGGGCACCTCATCGATCTGTCCTGCGCATCGGCTACCGGCGGCTACGACATCCACGCCCGGCGCTGGGACGACGAGGCGCTGGCGATCGCGGGTGTTCGGATCGATCAGTTGCCGGAGGTGGTTCCGACTACCCACCTGCTGCCCGGCCTGCGCCGGGAGGTAGCCGCAGCTACCGGGCTACCCGTCGACATTCCAGTGGTGATCGGCGCTTCCGACGGCGTCCTGGCCAACCTGGGCGTCGGAGCGGTCCGCGAAGGAGTGGCCGCAGTCTCCCTGGGTACCAGCGGCGCCCTGCGCACCGTCGTACCCGGTCCCATGGTCGACCCCACGGGGCGGCTGTTCTGCTATGCCCTGACCGAGGATCACTGGGTGCTCGGGGGACCGATCAACAACGGCGGCTCGGTGGTGCGGTGGGCTGCGCGTGCCCTCGCCGTGCAGTTCGACGTACCGGCGCCGGAGGGAGAACACGCCGACGAACTGGACGCCCGCCTCCTGGCCGAGGCCGTCGCCGCGCCTGTCGGCAGCGACGGCCTGCTGTGCCTGCCGTACTTCCTGGGCGAGCGCGCACCGTGGTGGCGGCCCGGCATGCGCGGTGCGTACCTCGGCCTGCGTCGCGAGCACGGCCGCGCCCATCTTGTCAGGGCCGCGGTCGAGGGGGTCTGTCAGCAACTGGCCCTGGTCCGCGACGCCTTCGATGCCACCGACCTGCCGGTGACCGAAGTCCGGGCGACCGGCGGCGCGGTGGCCTCTCCGCTGTGGGTGAGCACGCTGGCCGCAGCGTTGAACCTGCCGGTCCGCGTCGCCGACTCGCCGGAGGGCACCGGCCTCGGCGCTTGCCTACTGGGACTGCATGCGTTGGGGGAACTGCCGGACCTGGATCAGGCCACCACGATCGTCGCCGTACACGATGCCGTCGAACCCGACCCCGCCACAGCCGATCTGTACCGGCGGATGCGTCCGCTCGTCGAGCAGTCCACCCTGGCCCTGGCCGACATCTTCAGCACTCTGGACAGTCTCGCGCCGAATCTGACCGGCGCTACCGAGGAGGTCGCATGACACCGGAGATCGAACCCACCATGGCGGCCGGCTGGCTGCTTACGATCGCGGCAGCTGCCGTGCTCGTCCTGCTGTTTCTCATCATCAAGGTGAAAGCTGCACGCGTTCCTGGCTCTCATCCTCGTCAGCCTGCTGGTGGCGATCGTCGCGCGCGTCCCGATCGGCGACATCACCGACGTGTTGACCAGTGGCTTCGGCTCGACGCTGGCCAGCGTCGCCTTGCTCGTCGGGCTGGGCGCGATGCTGGGACGGCTGCTGGACTTCAGCGGCGGGGCACAGGTGCTCGCTGACCGGCTGGTCAGTCGCTTCGGCGAGCAGCGCGCCCCGTTTGCATTGGGCATCGCCGCCTTGCTGTTCGGCTTTCCGATCTTCTTCGATGCGGGACTGGTCGTCTTCCTTCCGATCGTCTTCACCATCGCGCTGCGGCTGGGCGGCTCCGTGCTGCTCTACGGTCTTCCGGTCGCGGGAGCCTTCGCCGTCATGCACGCGTTCGTCCCGCCGCATCCCGGGCCGGTGGCCGCGGCGGAGCTGATCGGGGCCGACATCGGCCTCGTGCTCGTCTTTGGACTGCTGATCGGCCTCCCGACGTGGTACGTCGGCGGGTACTTGTTCGGCACCTGGGCGGGCAAGCGCTACGACTTCCCGGTGCCCCAGCTGCTGTCCGGCGGGCCGCAGCCGACCGGGCCCGACTCGGAGGTTCCCACGCCTGAGTCCGACGGTTCCGGTGGTTCGGCCAGCTCCAAGTCGGTCGACACGGCGGCGCGGATCGCACCACCGTCCTTCGGGTCGGTACTCGCGATCCTGCTGCTGCCGTTGGTGCTGATCTTCCTCAACACCGGCCTGAGCACGCTGGCCACGGCCGGGGTGCTCGACGAGGAGTCCTTCGTCGTCCAAGCGGCTCAGCTCGTCGGGGCCACTCCGATCGCCCTCTTGGTCAGCGTCCTGGTCGCCTCCTACGTTCTCGGGCGCCGGCGGGGCAACTCGGGTGAGGAGGTGGAGTCGGTAGTCAACAGCGCGCTCGGGCCGGTCTGCTCGATCATCCTGATCACCGGGGCCGGCGGCATGTTCGGCGGCGTACTGCGCGCGAGCGGGATCGGGCAAGCGCTGGCGGACGCGCTGCAGGACACCGGCCTGCCCGTCATCGTGGCGGCGTTCGTCATCTCGGTCCTGCTCCGGGTGGCGCAGGGCTCGGCGACGGTGGCGTTGACCACGGCAGCGGGACTCATCGCCCCGGTCGTCGAGGCGACCAGCGGCCTGTCCGGCGCCGACCTGGCGCTCATCGTCATCGCGATCGCCGGGGGCGCGACCGTGCTGTCGCACGTCAACGACTCGGGCTTCTGGCTGGTCGGCCGCTTCTTCCAGATCGACGAGAAGACGACGCTCAAGACGTGGACGGTGATGGAGACGCTGCTCGGCTCCATCGGTTTCGTGCTTGCCCTGATCCTCAGCTTCCTGTTCTGAGGCCGTCCAGAGGCACGCAGCGACTCAGTCGCTGGCGAGCGCCTCCTTGTGGGCTTCGACGAACTGCCGGTAGGTGGCGGCTGGTCGCCCGGTCACCTGTTGCACGGTGTCCGTCACGGTCGCGACGTGACCGGCACGGACCGCTCGGTAGAGGGAGACGATGGCGTCGGCAGTGAGCTCCGGAACCCCTGCGCCGACCATGCCGGCGCGGAATTGGTCCGGTGGCACGTCGACGTAGTCCACGCTGCGGCCGATCACCTCGGATACCACGGTGGCCGCCTCGGGCATGCTGATCGCGGCCGGCCCGGTGAGGTCATACACTGCCGCCGCGCGCGGGGGGCCGGTGAGTGCTTCGGCTGCGACCTCGGCGATGTCGCGGGCGTCGATCCAGGCGGCCGCGCCGTCGCCAGTCATGCCGTACCAGCGTCCCTGCCCCTTGATCGTGTGGACCGGCAGCAGGTGGACCTGCATGAAGCCCGCCGGCCGCAGGATCGTGTACCCCAACCCCGAGCTGATCAGATGCTCATCGATGTCGGCGTGCCACCGGCCGAAGGCGACCGGCGAGGCAGGGTCGGCGCCCATCACCGACACGGCAACGACGTGACTCACGCCCGCTCGCTGGGCGGCATCGATTGCCGCCTTCTCCCGAGTCGGCTGGGCGGGATGGGGCGGAGACAGCAGGAACAAGCGCTCACAACCGGCCATGGCCGCCTGCAGAGTTTCGGGCCGGTCGTAGTCGCCATCGACAGCCTCGACTCCGCAACGCTCGATCAGCTCGCGGCCCGCAGGCGAGTGCGCCAGCGCCCGAGTCGGCGCTTCACGTTCGGCCAGCCGAGCCAACAACGGCGACCCGACCGTGCCCGTAGCACCCGTAACGAAGATCATCGCTACCTCCCGGTCCCACTGATAGAGCGCGTCAACCGGTTTCTCGGACCATTCTGGTACCGCCATCGAGTTGGCGGAGGGCGTGGGATGGCTTTCACACCCAGACCCCGATTCGAGTCGCCCCGCCCACACCCTCTCGGCGGGGTGAACGCTGTCACGGTCGCCGAATCCGAAGAAGGCCACGGTGGAAGACGACTACGCATCCGACGAGCGGTTCGAGGTCATGGGTCGAAGCCAGGCCTTCGATGGCTCTGCGTACGCTCGCCGCTGACTGGTCCTCGAGCCGCAGCACGATCACTCCTGAATGGTGTCCCGGAGGGTATCGACGAACGTCACCCATTCCTCTGTCCAGGGTGATCAGGAGACGGTTCGCTGCTGAAGCCGCAACCACAACCTCGTTGTCCGGCGCGCCAACCATGCCCTCGCCCTCGACCGTGTCGACGTCGTAGCCGAAGGCGAGCAAGACATCGCCAGCCGACGCCGGAAGATTCTCATCGAGCTTGATTCTCATTCCGGGGGGGGCAGCGGGACGATCTCGTCGCGGGCGAGCAGCGCACCGTAGGCCGCCGCCGCTCGAATCCCATCCATCGTTACGGTCGGATACTCAGCCAAGATCTCCTCGACACTCATGCCGGCTGCGATGCAGTCCAAGACCACGCTCACGGGGACTCGCGTGGCCGCGATGACGGCTTGGCCATGCATCACCTGCGGATCGGTGGCAATCAACGCGAGCTGTTCTGCAGTCACGCCAACCAGTGTGGCCATGCTGAGCCGCGCAGTCGAGCGGCCCCGACATCCGCACGCCTGGGCGGGCGCCGCTGCCGTCGGTCACCGGGCAGCACCCTGGGCCAGGGTGTGAAAGAGCGTCAAGCGCGCGCTCGCGAGCGGAGGGCGTGGGATTCGAACCCACGAAGAGAGTCACCCCTCTTAGCGGTTTTCAAGACCGCCGCACTAGGCCACTATGCGAGCCCTCCTGATCACGGGAAGTGTACCGTTTCCGCAGGTAGACGGGGGTGTCAGGCGGTTGCGCGGTGCCCGGCCTCAGCCGCTCCGGCCCCGGACCGGCCCCTTTCCGGCCCCGTTGCCGTTCGGCCAGGGCTGGTGCTGTGTCCGACCCCGGCGGGCGCGATTGACGCCCAGCGAGCGCTCGTGGCAGCTAGGCCGGACGCACGGTGCCTGATCCAATGGTCAGGCGATGACTGGTCTGAGCGTGCTGACGGAGGTCAACCGATGGGTTGGCGTCGCCGTTGCTCTTGTCGGAGCCGTAGTTGTTGCGCCGGAAGGGACTCGACTGCTCCTGAGGTCGATCTGGGCATGGATCCGTCGGCGCGGCCAGGAGATCCGGGGGCAGCTCGCCCGGTTCTTGCCATTCCTACGTCGGAGCATGGACGTGCGCGCTGGAGCTGCTTCGGGAAACCTGACGGCCGGGGCGGCCCTGGTAACGACTTGGGGATCAGTCCTGGACTGGCGCCCGGGAGCAACCGTTGAGGAGCGGCTCGAGGCTCTTCGCGAGTGGGTCAATGGGATCAAAAAACGGGTAGGCGAAATCGCCCAGCTACAGACGCAGGAGACTGCGAACAGGGAACAGGCCATTGACGAGCTTCGTGCTGACCTGTCGGCACAGATAGCCGATCTACGCTGGACACTCGATGAGCAGCAAGACCAAGCCGCCCGTATCGACGCCCGTGGCCTCCCAGTCATCGGCTGGGGCATTCTCCTGAGCGGCATTCCGGACCGTCTGGCACAGATCCCGTTCATGATCGGGTGGGTGTTCCCAATCGTTGGGGTGATCCTCGGGTTAGCTGCTGGCGTCCCCGCGTGGCGTGAATACCGGGGCAGGGCCGCGCTGAGCCGGTGCCGCTCTGGGGTCGGTCTTAATTAGCTAGGCCTGTAAGGCGTAGGCAGCGGCGATCAACGGAAGCACCGCCGTTACGTCATCCTCCGAGGCGACGATCGCCCGACTGTTGCCAGTCCCCCAGTGGCCAATCTTGCTGACGTCCTCCGTCACGCCAGCCGGGTCGCCCACGGGCCCATCGATGAACACGTTGAGCTTGCTGCGGAGGCCGACGATTTCGCAGAAGTTCTTCAAGCGCCGGTAACCGACGTACTGGTTCATGAATCGCTCGGTGACGTCGTCGCCGAGGTCCGTGACCGCGTCGCGAAGAATTTCGAACAGCGCCACGGTCCGGGGACATCTTGGCGAGATGGTGGGCCAGGTCGTACGCCGGCCTGGCGCTCTTGTGCCTCCCGGCCGGGCTTTTCTGAGGCGCGGGCTCGCTTTTCGGGCTCGGCACTTCTTCAGCGCTGAGCCGTTCGACGCTGAGCAAGTCGCCCTCGTAGAGCTTGTAGGTCCACAGTTCGATTTGGTCGTCAATCCGGTTCACCGCGTACTGGTCGAAACGGCTGAATGCGGCGGCGAGCAAGATCAGTCGCGGCGCTGCCCACGCCACAGACGCTTCCCCGAGTGTTGAGCGCGCCTTGACCTCGAAGTCGCCCTTGTGGTCCATCAGCCAGTCAAGATAAAACAGGCCCTGATTCATCACATTGTCGTGGCTCGTCAGTTTGTATTCGATAATGACCGGCGACCCGTCTTGATCGAGCCCAAGCGTGTCGATCCGGCCCCGGTGCTTTTGCCCGGTATTGAACTCGGTAGCAACGAAGCGCACGCCAAATAGCGGTTCGAGGTTGCGCTCGATCAAGCGCTGGAGACCCCTCTCTTTCTCCGGATGAGAAGGCAGCGCCCGCACTTGCGTAGCGACGCCCGACGGGATGCGGAACAGGGCCATGCCTTCAGCTTTCCATACTCGCTTGCATCGATGGAGCCGTCACGCGGCCGCGTCCTGGCACCAGGCTCAACCGAACGCGCGCTCCAGCGCCTCGCGAACGTCGTCGGTAGCGGCCGGGTAGAGATGGCCGTAGCGGTCCATCGTGATGGCGTACGACGAGTGGCCGAGGTGCTCCTGGATCGCCTTGGCCGGGACGTTCTCCGCAATCAGCAGCGACGCGCAGGTGTGGCGCAAGTCGTGGAACCGGAGCCGGGGCGACAGACCGGCGCGGCGGGCAGCAGGCTTGAACACGTTGCCGTAGAACCACCCGCTGTGCCGAACCGGCGCGGTCGGGTCGCCGGGAGCGGTGAACAGGAAGTCGCGCGGACCCTTCTGTGGCTGAGCCACGAGGTAGTCCCGGAGCATCCGCGTCAGCGCCGCGCTCAGGACCACGGTCCGCTCCTCGCCGGTCTTGGGCGGCAGGTAGTGCAGCGCCCCGGCTACCTCGCTCAGGGATTCCCGCACGTGCACGACCTTCCGGAGCAGGTCTACGTTCTCCATCCGTAGCGCCCCGATCTCTCCGGCGCGCATCCCGCTCCGCGCCGCAAAGTGCAACAGAACGTCATACGGCGCTGGGATTTCGGCCGCGAGCCGGGCGACCTGCTCTGCGTCGAGGAACAGCATCGTCGTCCGGCGGGGCTTCGGGAAGTCGTCTCGCTTCAGCGGCCCACAGGGGTTCGCCGCCATGTAGCGGTTCTCGACGGCCGCATCAAGGATCGGCGTCAAGACGCGGTAAGCGTTGCGGATAGTCCCTGGGGCGCAGCCCTTCCGCTGCATGTCCGCTAGCCACCTCCGTACGTCGCTCGTCTTGATCGAGCCCACCTGCCGGTCCCCGAAGGTCGGCAGTAGGTGTGTCCGCAAGAGCGACTCATACCCCGCGAGGGTCTTGGGGCGCTTGACCTTCGTCGCTAGCCACCCCTCCGCGACCTTGCGGAATGGCAGCTCCGCGTCGCGCGGATCTCTGTATGTGCCGTTCTGCTTGTCGGCGGTCATCTGGTTCAGGAACCGCTTGGCCTCGGTGCGGTTGTCAAACATCCTGGTGTGGCGGGTACCGGCGTCGTCATACCAGCGGGCCTGGGAACGTCCAGACTCCCGCTGCCTGATCGAGTATCGAGACGTAGCCATCTACGCCGCCGAGGTGGGTGTCGCGGTAGCGGAGTTGTAGAGCCGTCGCACGGAGCTTTCCTGCCACGCCGGGCGACCGGCGGGCGACAGAACCCCATCGGCCGTAAGGGTTCTGGCGATGAGCTGGAAGCTGGCCCCCGCGTTCCGTTCGGCAACGACGCGCTGGACGACGGACGCCGGGGCGAGCCGGGGTCGGCCCAGCCGGGTGCCGCGCCGCTTCGCAGCGGCCAGGGCCTCGCGGGTCCGCTGTCCGATCAGGGCGCGTTCCAGCTCCGCGAATACCGCGAGCATCTGCGCCATCGCCCGGCCTTGGGGCGTCTTCAGGTCAACGCCGAGGTCGAGGACGACAAGGTTCCAGCCCTGGGACCGGGCTAGCTCCATGATGTCCGACGCGTGCGCGACAGATCGGGCGAGCCGGTCCATCTTCGCCACGACTAGGGCCTCTGCCTGCCCGCCTGCGAGCAGCTCAAGCGCCTGCCGTAGCTCGGGGTTCGTCTGCTTCCCGCTGCACCCTTCGTCCACCCGCCACGTCACGGACCACCCGCGCCGGCCAGCCTCGCGGTCGATCGTGGCGCGTTGGGCCTCGATACCCAGCCCGGAGTCGGCCTGCTCCTCGGTCGACACCCGGCCGTAGCCAATCACCGTCCTCATCGGACAGCTCCTCTCCGGTCGGCCGAGCGAGGCGTTAACGGTCGTCAACGCCTTACGCCTCGGCTCGCGGGGCGAACTTACGCCAGACTCCACAGTTCCGCGTCGATTCGCTATGGACCTGTAGAGCGTTGCGCAAGGTGCGCCCCTAGTCCGGGGAGGGTCGCCCCCCGCGCTGCCACTAGCGGCCGTCTCGTGGGCCGGGCCGACGCTTCCCGCGTGGACGCTTCCGGCCGGGAGACAGGTCCGGGTCGCCGTACCGCTCCTCATGGGTTTGCAGCGGCGGGGGTGGCGGGGTTCCGTTCGGGCCGACCGTCGCCCGGAGCAGGGTGACGTTGTCGGGCAGGTCGAGCGCGTTGCCGTCCCGGGCGATGGGCGGTTCGTCCTCGACTAGCTCGGCGTCCACGATCTCGCCGCCGCGTTCGGTCTCTTCGCGGTTGTAGCCGTCGATCTCGGCTTGTGCTGCCGCGTCGATCTCGGGAGCGCGCCCCGAGGGTCGCTCAGACGAGATCCCGGAGAGCAAGATCTCCCACGGCCTCATCTCAACCTCGACAACCGTCTTGCCGGTGACGTCGGCCCGGTCGAGGAGGTCTCGGGCAGCCGCGAGCCGGGTCGGCCACGGCACGTCGGCGTTCTCCATGAACCCGATGAGAGCTGCAGCCGCGTGGTCGGCGGCGTCCCGGATGCGCTCACGGGCTCTCCGTTGGGCCTGCGGGCTTGCCCCGCCGTGCAAACGGCAACGGTTCGTCCCCCGCATCGGCTGCTTCCGGCACGGGTCCCCATCGCGTTTCGCCGCACCGCACCGCCCCTCGATGGGCTGGTTGCGAGCGGTCGCCCCGTCCGTAGGGTCGCGTTCAGTCTCATTCATCAATCTCTCCATCCATTATCTGCGTTATCGGCGCACGGTCTCGAACTTCTTGAAGGAAGGCCGTCCCCTATAGGTACGCGGACGGACGGACGTAGTTGTCCGTCTCCGCTCCCCTCTCCCTACCGCATGACCCAACCCCGTCTACTACGTCCGACATACCGGGACGAGGTTGAATCCGCGGCTCTACCTGCGAGAACGCTATTTCGCAACCTCAACCTCGTCTACCTCGTCCCGTTCTTCTCGGACGAGGTTCAACCGCCGTTTTAACCTCGTCCCGAACCCCGTCCCGCGTCCCCCGCCGAATCACGGGGTCCGGGTGCCGGCCGTAGACAGGTCGAGTAATCTCAACTGGTCCTGTTTTGCGCGGTTCCGTGCGAGGTCGCCTTTCGCAAACAACGACTCTCTCCGTCTCCAAGCTGGCAATGACCTCGCGTACTCGCTCGGCCCGACCGCCCACCACTTTCACCAGCTGCGAGTGAGTCAGTTCCCAAGGCTCATCATCTATCGCTCGCAGAACCGCGATCGCATCACGGTCCTTGCTCTGCTCGACCCGCATATCTCGCCGGGCCGATGCA
The DNA here is from genome assembly GCA_013813215.1 of Geodermatophilaceae bacterium. Lineage (GTDB taxonomy): Bacteria > Actinomycetota > Actinomycetes > Mycobacteriales > Geodermatophilaceae > JACCSC01. Next base: position 23,324 of record JACCSC010000443.1, read on the forward strand.
GTCGAGCCGTCACACTGCGCTACCGACCAAGAGATCGGGCCGGTGTGCTCGCCGGTCTCAGAGTCAAACTCGCCAACCTCGAACGTGATTGAATAGGTGCTGCCGCCCCAGTGCCGCGACCCGATCTCCGCGAACAGCCGGAACTTCCCGCCAGCCACATCCGGCTCATCGGCGTGGCTGAGCAACACCCAGGAGTCAACCCACTCCTTCATGCCAGCCTGGGCTATCCGGGCGAGCCCGGTGCCGGTGCCGGTCTTGTTGAAGTGGTCGTTGAGGATGAAAGCCGCGCCGCGAGCGGCGACCATATCGGTCAACGCAGCCAACATCGGTCCACGCTCGTAGAGGTTGCGCGGGTCAACGCCCGTGGGATGGTAGGCGTAGAGAGGATCGAGCCCCACCAACACCGGCCGCATCTCCTCTATTGCAGCCTCGACGTTGAGCGTGAAAGGCCGGGAGTCCAGCGGGGCGACGTGCTCGATGACCTCGATGGGCAGGGCAGCCAGGTCCACGCCGTACGCCTGGGCTATGCGCTGCATCCGTCGCTGGAGCGGGATCCGTCCACCCTCGCCGACGATCAGGAGCACCGGCCCCTGCCGGTCCACCGGGAAGTGGCCGAGGAAGGGCACGCCAGCAGCAACCGCTACTGCCAGTGCACACAGGAAGTAGCTCTTGAGGGTCTTCTCCTCCCCGGCCAACGTGCCGTACGACCCCTCCACCCAGAAGCCTCGGACCAAGAACTTCACGGACGGCACGGGCAAAGCGAGGTCGGCTCCAGTCCGCCGGGGCCACAGCTCCACGTCGTAACCGTCGTCGGCTAGCGCCTTGGCTGCCTCGGCGAAATCCCCTTCGTGCTCCAGGAGCGCGTACGCGCCGAACCTGTCGTATGACCTTTCAGCCTCGAAGGGGTCGGCCGAGGTCGAGAACACCCAAAGCAGATCCGACCCGGCGTGGTTCGTCGTCGCTGAAACGCCGTGGGTCTTTCCGGGCCGCCGCCAGTACGTCGTCCCGTCCCGCTCATACAGCGCCACCCAGCCAACCGGCTCCAGCAACTCCGGCCAAGCGGGGCCGCGCCGGTTGTAGTTGTCGCCCGGCCGAGCGCCATTCACTACGTGCGTCGCGGCCTCCTGCGGTGGCCTGACTGGTCGGCGGTCGAAACTGCGGGCAAGATCAAATAGGTTCCGCCGTTGCTTGCAGGTGATCGTCTCGACCGTCTCGGGTCCGCCGGCCAGTAGCTCGTAGGGTCTGCCGGTCTCATGCACAGTGCCGTGGCTGGGTGCGACGATCACAAACCCGCCGTCGCCACGCGTCTCGATCAGAGTCTGTTTGGGAAGCGCCGGGTGTGCCGCGAGCAGGGTGTTTCCCGCGACGGTCTTGCAGCGGTAGAGCAGGTGGACACCGCCGCCGGGCGACCGCTCGCTGTACCCGTCCGCAACCCGCTCTAGCAGGGGCGCCAATCCAACTGCCGTGGCCGCCTTCCGGTACGCCTCCCAGGCGTCGGCCGACTCAAACTCCAAACACTCCAAACTGCCATAGCCAGTGACTAGTCCTAGCCCAGTTCGCCTACCGTCGCTAAACCAGCCCTCGATCTGCTCAGCTTTGGCAGATGCGGTTTGAAGCTTTTTCCACTTCTGGACCGCTGGCGCCTTTGTGCCGTCCTGCTTCACCGGGAGAACGCTGAATCCCGCCGCCAAGAAGGCATGCGCTGCCTCCGAAACGCTGCGCTCGCCATCGGTCTCGCCTTCGAGTACTCTCGACATGACAACTCCTCTTGGGTCCGTCCGATGAGGGCGGTGCCCTGCGTCTGGGTGAGAGCGCCCGAATGGACGCAGAGCACCGCTTCTCACATCCGGAGTCGAGCGGCTGGGTCAGTTGTAGTCGAGTACCCAGGCTTTGACGTCGTTGGGGGTAAACCGCAAGCGCTTCGCGATGATCCGGGAGCGAAGCTCGCCCCGGCGGACCGATTCCCGCACGAATCGGGGGGAAATCTCAATCCCGAGTTTCTCCGTGCAGTACTCCGCGACGCCTTCATAGCCCAACAGGCTCGGGAGGTCGCTCTTGGACACTGCCCGCGCCTTCGCTTCCAGCTCGGGGTCGATCTCGACGGTGGCTCGCTTACGCTTGGACATAAGAATGGCCCTTCGGCTCGACTCGGAATGAGGAGCGGAGGGCCAGAAACTTCTTACAGTCGCCTACGCGACAGCCCACCCGCCGAGAGCGGCGTAGGGGGTTGCGGGGGACGGGCGGGGAGCCGACGGCCGGGCAGCGGGGTCCGCAACGGCTAGCGGGGTCTCGTGGGCCGGGCGGGTGTCCCTCGCGGACGGGCCGCACGACGGGGCAAGCGTGGCAGTGTTGCGACGCCGGGGGACGACTGGAAGGGACAGCAGCAGCGGCGCGGCCGGAGCGCGGGTCATGGCCTCGTAGACGAGCGAACCAAAGTCGGCCTGCTCCGGCGTCGAGCCAGAGCAGCCGCCAGCCGCTGCCCAAGCTCGCTTCTGTCGGCAGGTTGGGGAACCCGGCTCCTTCGCCGTGAACAGCTTGAACACCTTGTAGTGTTCGCCGGGAGCTAACTCATCAATAGGTTGCATTATGACCGGCTCCCTTCTCGTCCATCTAGCGGCTTGACTCGGTTCAGTAGAACGTACGCTACGGCGTGTGCGAGCGCTAGTCCGCCCGGCTCGGTAACTTTGCCGGCCGCTAACGGCTTCTGGCTGCTGTGGGCTTGTGCCGTCTACAAATGGCGGCCACCGGCTCGTGGCGGCGAGTCAGTCCACGTAGGGGTCCCAGCATATCGGGGAGAAGTTGTCGTCCAGGCAGGCCCGACAGCCGTCGCAAACGAGGAACACCAGGTGGTTGGGCGGGGTCGGGAGCAGCAGGACCCAACGCGGCTCCCGCTTCTTGCTGCACCGATCGCAGATCGTCACGTCGCGTAGCGGCACGACTACATCAATGACCGTGTTGAAGTCGCCGTCAAGCTTGTACTCGATGTCGAGGCGGGCCACCCAACGGAGCGCCCAAGACCCGCGCAGGCCGGTTGCTGCCGGAATTCGCCGTTGAGCGCCTCTCATCCGAAGGTCGACACACTCGGTCGCGGGGCCGTACTCACACATGATCCGCTCGACCGCCGGGCCGATGAATCCGTCGTTGACTAGGTGTCCGTTGTCGCCGCGCTGTCGCTCCGATTGTTCGACCGCCGCGAGGAGTTGGTCTACCGCCGGGTTCGCGGCCCTCACGCGACCCCAGGAGCCGTGTAGGTGGCGTTTGTGGTCACCTGCATGACGGCAGCCGCCCCACGGTGTCGAGCGCCAACGCCTGCGCCCCGACTGTAGAAACTTGAGGTCAAGGGGTACGTGCCCGACCCGGGGATCTGGCGGAGCCCGCGAAGCTCCGACAGCTACTGCTACCCGTGAGCCGAAGTGGTCAAGCGTCGCTGTCCAGCAGCTCCTTCAGGTGCTGGTCGATCTGCGGCATGTACGTCGGCGCCACGCCGAACAACCCGAGGTGACCGAGCACGTCGTCGACCACTCGCAACTCGGAGTTGGGAACGAGCGCCTGCTCAGCGGCGCAGTCCCGGGGCGGGAAGAACATGTCCTCGTTGATCGGCATGACAAACGTCTTCGCCGTGATCCGGCCCAGCGCCGCGCCTAGGTCCCCACCGGTGTGCCGGGTGACGTCGCCGCGCTGCCACTTCCATGCCATCGCCAGCAGGTCGTTCGGGTCCATCACCGTGAAGTACGGCCGCAGGAAGCCGTCCAGGAACTCGTCCATCGTGGTGAACTCCAGGGCCCGCCAGACCTCCTGCTTCCAGAACTCCGTCGAGAAGCCGACCACGCCCCAGATGTCGGCCTGCCGGGTCAGGCCGGCCTTGACGTCCTCGTTGGACTTGTACTCGCCGCCGTCCCAGCCCGGGTCGGAGCGGATCGCCTCGTTCAGCGTGTGCGTGTAGAGGAAGTCGTGTGGGGTGTTCTGCGCCGTACCGGCGATCGGGGCCGCCCGCTCGACCTTGTCCGGGAACCGGACCGCCCACTCGTAGGTCTGCTGCGCGCCCATCGACCCGCCGACCACCAACTGCAGCGTCTCGATGCCGAAGTGCTCCCGGAGCAGCCGCTCCTGGGCCACCACGTCGTCGCCGATCCGCACCTTCGGGAACTTCGACATGGCCAGGTCGTCGGGGGCATTGTGTGGGGACGTCGACAGCCCGTTGCCGATCTGGTTGATGACGACGATGAAGTACTTCTCCGGGTTCAGCGCGTGCTCCGGCCCGATGTACACGTCCCGGAAGATCTGGTGTGTGCCGGAGTACCACGTTGTGACCAGAATAGCGTTGTCCTTGGCGTCGTTCAGCGTTCCGAACGTCGCGACCGCAAGCTGGCAGTCGGGAATCGAACCGCCCTCCTCGAGGTCCAGCTGCCCGATGCTGATCAGTTCGTACTCGCCGTGGAACTCGTTGGTGTAGTACGGGTTGTCGATCACGCGTTCGCCCCTTCCCGGGTCCGCGAGGAGGCTCCGTCGAAGACGAAGCCCCGGTAATCGTCGGCGACCATCTCGTCACACTTGTGCCGGTACGGCCCGACGAAACTGAGATTGGGCATGAATACCCGGGGCTTGCCGGGGATGTTGGCCCCCATGTACCAGGTTTCCGCGGTCTCGAACAGCGTCGGCTTGACCAGCTCCGCGTTCTCCTGGACCCAGGCGTCCTCGGCCTCCGCGGTGGGCTCGACGGTGGCCGCGCCCCGCTCGCGCGCCGCGCCGACGATGGTGGCGACCAGGTCGACGTGCTGTTCGATGGACACCGGCATGTTGGACAACACGGACGGGCTCTGAGGACCGGTGATCGTGAACAGGTTGGGGAACCCGACGCTGGTCAGACCCAGGTACGTGCGGGGTCCCTCTTCCCACTTCTCGCGCAGCAGCTCGCCGTCGCGGCCCCGGATCTCGATCTTGTTCATCGGCCCGGTCATGGCGTCGAAGCCGGTGGCGTAGACGATCGCGTCGAACTCGTACGCCGTACCGTCGGCCAGCCGGAGCCCGGTGGGTGTGACCTCGGCGATCGGGTTGGATTTCACGTCGACGAGGTGGACGTGCGGCTGGTTGAACGTCTCGTAGTAACCGGAGTCCAGCGGGTTGCGCTTGACGCCGAAGGGATAGCCCTTGGGGATCAGCAGCTCGGCGGTCTCCGGGTCGTCGACCTTCTCCCGGATCCGCTCATGCAGGAACTTGCGGACCTTCGCGTTGGCCGCGTCGTCGAAGAAGATGTCGACGTAGCTGCCCAGCCAGATCCCGAACCCGCCCTCCTCCCAGCGCGGCATGAGCTGCGCGTCGACCTCCTCCTGGGTCGACTCGCCGGCCTTCTCCTCCAGCAGGGTCAGCTCGAAACCGAAGACCGACTGCTGGATCCGTTCGCGGATCCCCTGGTAGTCGGCCAGCCGAGCCTGCCTGACGTCGTCGGGAACGGGTCCGTTGTTCGCCGGGATGATGTAGTTGGCCGTCCGCTGGAACACCGTGAGGTCCGAGGCCTCCCGGGCGATGAGCGGGACCGCTTGCACCGCGCTGGCGCCGGTCCCGACGATGCCCACCCGCTGGCCGGCGAAGTCGACGCCGTCGTGCGGCCACTGCCCGGTGTGGTACGAGTCGCCGGCGAAGGAGTCGACGCCGGGGAACGCCGGGGTGTTCGAGGACGAGAGCGAGCCCACGGCGGCGATCACGAATTGCGTGGTGACCTGCTTGCCCGAGTCCGTCGTGACCGTCCACGTGTTGCTGCCCTCGTCGAAGGTCGCGGCGGTGACTTTGGTGTCGAACGTGATGTCGCGATTGAGGTCGAAGCGATCAGCGACGTGCTCCAGGTACGCCCTGATCTCGTGCTGCTCGGGGTACCGCTCGCTCCACTGCCACTCCCGCCAAAGCTCCTCGTCGAAGGTGAAGCCGTAGATGTAGCTGTCGGAGTCGCTGCGGGCGCCGGGGTAGCGGTTCCAGTACCACGTGCCGCCGACGCCGCCGCCGGCTTCGTAGATCCGGGCCTTCAGACCCATCTCGTCGCGCAGCTTGTGCAGCATGTACAGGCCGGAGAAGCCAGCCCCGATGATCACCGCATCGACGTCGACGGCCGTCATCTCCGTGCGATCTGTGGTTTCCTGCGCTGCTGTCATCACGGTTCTCCTCGGTCGCCCCTAGCGGACAGTCTCGACCTCGCGAGCCGCGCGCACCCTGCCCGATCGGGCAGTCCGAGGACGTCAGCTCGTGACGTCCTTGGCGCCGAAGCGCGCCCACGCGGCGGTCCAGAATACCAGCGCGTACGCCGCCGCGCTCAGCAGGCCTCTGGACACCTGATCCGTGCTGATCGGATCGCGCAGCAGATCCCCGAAGGCGAGCCAGTAGTACGTCGGTAGGTACTCGTGGATCGCGGACAGGGATCCGATGGCGCCCAGGATCTGGCTGATCACGGCGAGCCCGACGACCGCGATGGTCGCTCCGATCGGCTGCTCGGTGAGCGTGGATACGAACAGCCCGATCGCGCCGAACGCCGCCAGGCACACGCTCAAGTAGCCGCAGACGAGCAGCAACCGCCACAGTCCCTCGGCCGTGCCGACCTGGACGCCGGACAGGAGCGTCACCGGTCCGGTACCGAACAGGACCAGCCCGAGCACGACGCCGACCACGGCCACGAGCAGCACCATGGCCGCCGCGAAGATGGCGATCGCGGCGTACTTCACGCCCAGCAGTCGGCTGCGGTGCACGGGCACGGACAGCAGGTAGCGCAGCGTTCCGATGTTCGCCTCACCGGCGACGGCGTCGCCGGAGATGGCAGCCACCGCGAGCGGGAGGAACAACGGCAGTTCCGCGCCGAGGGCAGCCAGGGTGAGGAACAGGCCGTTGCTCGTCACCTGCGTGAGGAACGGCGGCCCCTCACCGGCGGCGGGCGAACCGGCCAGGGAGATGGCGATGGCAATGATGATCGGGACCGAGGCGAGTACGCCGAACCCGGCGATGTTGCGGGTACGGCCGAAGATGATCCGCAGCTCCGAACGCAGCAGCCGGGTGGACACCAGACGCGGCCGGTAGGGCTCCACCTCAACCGCTGACATCGAAGCCCTCCCCAGTCAGCCCGACGAAGAGCTCCTCCAGGTCCGCCTCGCGGACCCCGAAGCCGCGGATGGGTACGCCGTCGCGGACCAGCGCCGCCGCGATGGCGGCCGGATCGGCGGGACCGAGCAGCGCCGCGACCCCACCGCTCGACGGCGCCACCTCACGCAGCCCGAGTCGATCGAAGACCCCTTGGGCCAGTGCCGGCCGGTCGGTGTCGACGAACACGGTCGGCGCCGTACTGGCCCGCAGGGCGCTGAGCGAGGACTGGGCCACGAGGCGACCGCGGTGCATCCGCCGACGTGCGTGCAGATCTGCTCCACCTCGGCCAGCAGATGGGTGGACAGCAGCACCGTGGCCCCGGTGTCGGCGAGGTCCTTGATGAGGGTGCGGACCTCGCGGGTGCCCTGGGGGTCGAGCCCGTTCGTCGGCTCGTCGAGCATCAGCAGCCGCCGCGCGGTCGACGGGACGTGTAGGTCCAGGAACGTGCGCTGCGCGGGCCCCAGGGCATGCTCCCAGCGGATCCAGACGCCGTTGGCGATGTGCACCAGCCGCCAGGCGACCGTGGTGAACGGCGGCGGCGGCGGCACCGGCCACACGTAGTCGATCTGCCAGCCGCTCGGTGCTGCCGGGTCGGGACGCAGGGTCCAACAGTCGGCCACCGGCCCCGAACGGGCCCCGTACGCAACCGTTCTGGGCAGGAGCAGTACCGGCCTGTCTCGGAGGTCTAGCGGCGTATAGCCGCAGCTCAGAAGGCTAGTTTTGGTATCGGGCAGGAGTTCGTGAGCGGGGCCGACCTGGGCGCGCGGCGGTTTTCAAGACCGCCGC
>JACCSC010000445.1 GCA_013813215.1 Geodermatophilaceae bacterium
GCGGGGACGCCACCGCACCGCACCTGAGCCTGGGCCACGGGCTGGGGCGCGCGGCCCGGCACGAGTACCCCGGCCTGACCTGGAGCGGCGTCGACCTCGACCCCGAGGGCGGCGACCCCGGCGACACAGCCGAGCAGCTCCTGCGCGAGCTGGCCGCCGAACCGGGCGAGCACCCCGCGGTCACCGGCTGGCGACGGGGCCGGCGCTGGCTGCCGGACGTGGCGGAACTGCCGGCCGAGCTTGCGCCGAGTGCTCCGTGGCGTTCCGACGGCGTCTACCTGATCACCGGCGGCACCCGCGGGCTCGGCCTGGCCCTGGCCCGGCACCTGGTGCGCTCCGGCGTACGGCGGCTGGCCCTGGTCAGCCGGTCCGGTCGACCGCTTGGCGACGACGACCGCGCGATCCGCACCCGGGCCGATCTCGTCGAGCTCGAGGCTTCCGGAGCCGAAGTGCTGCTGCTGGCGGCCGACACCGGCGTACCGACCCAGCTGCGCGCCGCGCTGCGCCGCTGCCGGGAGCACTTCGGGACCCTCACCGGCGTCGTGCACGCCGCCGGGTTGCCGGCCGGAGGAATGGTCGCCCGCAGCACGCTCGCCGACGCCGGACGGGTGCTCGCCCCCAAGGTGCGCGCTCTCGGTCCGCTCGCCGAGCTGGTGGCGGCGGACGTGCCCGCCGACGAGCGGCCTGAGCTGCTCGTCCTGTACTCCTCGGCCATCACCGCCTACGGCGGGATCGGCGAGAGCGACTACTGCGCGGCCAACACGGTCCTGGACGCCTACGGAACGGCGCTGGCCGCCACCGCCGGGCCGACCCGGGTGGTCAGTGTGGCCTGGGGTCCGTGGCAGCACGACGACTGGCAGGACGGCAGCGGCACCGACCTGGCCGAGCGGGCCCGGGCCTACCGTCGGGAGTACGGCTTCAGCGATGCCGGTGGCTGTGCCCTGCTGGACTCCGTCGCCGCGGCCGGGCACGGTGCCGTGCTCGCGGTGCGCCAGCCGTTGGCCGAGATCCTGCGCGAGTGGTCGGCCACCCTCGACCTGGGCGTGCTGCTGGCCGCCGCGCAGGCCCGGCCCGCGCGGGAACGCTTCGCCCGACCGGCCCTGCGGGTCGACTTCGTCGCGCCGCGCACCGAGCTGGAGTCGATCGTCGCCGAGGCCTGGGGGTCGTTCCTCGGCATCGACCAGGTAGGCGTGCACGACCCGTTCTTCGACCTCGGGGGCAACTCCCTGGTCGGCCTGGCGATGGTGCATGCAGTGGAGCAGCAGCTGGGGCAGTCCATCCCGCCCGCGCTGCTGTTCGCCCAACCCACGGTGGCGCAGTTCGCCGCCGCGCTCGACCCCGACGGCGGCGCCGACGACGAGGCCGCCCTGCAGACCAGTTCGGACCGGGGGCAGCGGCGCCGCCGCACCCGCGGCAAGGCCCGGAGATGAGGACTGACATGAGTGAGCCACGCGAGCACAACGACGCCGTCGACCCTGCGGTCGAACCGGCTCCCGGTTGCGACATCGCGATAGTCGGCATGTCCGGCCGCTTCCCCGGCGCGCGCGACGTGGCCGAGCTGTGGGCGAACATCCGGGCCGGCGCCTCCGGCATCACCCGCTTCGGCGACGCCGAGCTGCGTGCCGCCGGCGTACCCGAGCGGCTGTTGGCCGACCCCGGTTACGTCAAGGCCGGTGCCGTCCTGGACGGCATCGACCTGTTCGACGCGTCGTTCTTCGGGGTGGGGCCGAAGGAGGCCCAGATCCTGGACCCCCAGCACCGGCTGTTCCTCGAGCACAGCTGGCAGGCGCTGGAGGACGCCGGCTGCGACCCGAGCCGGCTCGACGGCACGGTCGGCGTGTTCGGGGGCAGCGCCTGGAGCTCGTACCTGTCCAACAACGTCGCCCCCAGCGGCGTCGGCGCGGTCATGGGCGAACTGGCCGTGGGCCTGGCCAACGACAAGGACTCCCTGACCACGCGCGTGGCGCACACCCTCGGCCTGTCCGGACCGACGTACGGCATCCAGAGCTACTGCTCGACGTCGCTGGTCGCGGTCTGCGCGGCGGCCAGCAGCCTGGCCGGGATGGAATGCGACCTCGCGCTGGCCGGGGGCGTCGCCGTGGCCGTCCCGCACCGGGTCGGCTACCTGTACCAGCAGGGCGGCATCGCACCACCGGACGCCGAGTGCCGCGCGTTCGACGCCGCCGGGCTGGGCAGCCCGGTGGGCAGCGGGGTCGGCGTCGTGGTCCTGCGCCGGCTGGAGGATGCCCTGGCCGACGGTGACCAGGTCTACGCCGTAATCCGCGGGTGGGCGGTGAACAACGACGGTGGGCGCAAGGTGGGCTTCACCGCCCCCGGCGTCCAGGGCCAGGCGGAGGTCATCGCCGAGGCGTTGTCCACCGCCGACCTGGCACCGTCGGAGATCGACTACATCGAGGCCCACGGCACCGGCACCGCTCTCGGTGACGCCGCCGAACTGGCCGCCCTGCAGCAGGTGTTCCGCGGCGAGTCGTGCCTGATCGGTTCGATCAAGACGAACGTCGGCCACCTCGACCGGGCCGCCGGCGTCACCGGCCTGATCAAGGCCGCCCTCGCCCTGCGCCACGAGGAGATCCCCCCGACCCGGGGGCTGCGCACGCTCAACCCCCAGCTCAAGACCGGCGCGGCCAGCCTCGAGGTGGTCACCGAACTGACCGACTGGCCCCGTCGCAGCGGCCGGCCGCGCCGGGCCGGCGTCAGCGCCTTCGGCATCGGTGGGACCAACGCGCACGTGGTCCTGCAGGAGGCACCGCGACGGGTCCGTGTGGACGGCCCGGCACGACCCGAGCTGCTCGTCTGGTCGGCCCGCGACGCCGAAGCGGCGGACGCCATGACCGACCGGCTGGCCGCCCACCTCGACAACACGAGCGACGGGCTGGGTGATGTCGCCTACACCCTGCAGGTCGGCCGGCGGCTGTTCGAGCACCGCCGGATGACGGTGGCCGAGTCGGTGGACGCCGCCGTGGCCGGGCTGCGTGGTGTCGGGGTGCGCGGGCGCCGCGAGGCCGGTTCGGAGCGTGGTGTCGCCTTTCTGATCGCCGGCACGGGGGAGCAGTACGCCGGCATGGCCGCCGACCTGTACCGCAGCGAGCCGCTCTTCCGGGAGATCCTGGACGAGTGCCGGGACGGCCTGGCGCCCCGGCTCGGCTTCGACCCGCTCGAGGACATGCTGCGCCCCCGGGAGGCAGTGTCCGCCGGCGGCGCCGGCCTGAGCTGGCTGCTCGGTCGCGAGACCGCGGCGGCCGACGCCGGGCAGGCCACCGACCGCCTCCAGCCGGCCACGTTCGCCGTCGAGTACGCATTGGCGCGGCTGCTGACCGCGTGGGGCGTCGAGCCCGCGGTGATGGCCGGCTACAGCCTGGGCGAGTACGTCGCCGCCTGCCTGTCCGGAGTCCTGTCGCTGGACGCGGCGCTGGCCCTGGTCGCCCGCCGGGCCCAGCTGATCGCCGGTCTGCCCGCGGGCGCCATGGCCGCCGTACCGCTGTCCGCCGAGGAGGTCGAGGACCGGATCTCCCGGTCCGGCGGCAGCCTCGACATCGCCGCTCTGAACGGGCCGAAGCTGACCGTCGTCGCCGGCCCGCCGGCCGAGGTCCACCGCTTCCGCGAGTTCCTCGAGGGCGAGGCCACGCCGTGCCGGCCGCTGTCGACCAGCCACGCGTTCCACTCCCGGATGTTGGAGCCGATCCGGGACGAGCTCACCGCCTGGGTCCGGGCCAACGTCACCGTGGGGACGCCGCGGTTGCCCTACCTGTCCAACGTCACCGGCGAGCTGGTCACCGCGAAGCAGCTCGCCGATCCCGGCTACTGGGCCGAGCACATGTGCGCCCCGGTGCGCTTCGACGCCGCCCTCGGCGGCGTCCTGGAGCGGGGCGACCTCGCCGTGGTCGAGATCGGGCCCGGCCAGTCCCTGGGCGCCATGCTCCGCGGCCGGCCCGACTGCCCGCGCGAGCGCTGGCCGTTGGTCATGCCGTCGCTGCCCGCGGCGGGGGAGACCAGCGCCGCCAGCACCGTCCTCATCGAGGCCGTCGGTCGGCTGTGGCTGGCCGGGGTACCGGTGGACTGGGCCGCCTTCCAGGCCGACCGTGGCCTGGCCAAGGTGCACGTCCCGGGCTACCCGCTGCGCCGCCAGCGCTATTGGATCGACCCGCCGCAAGCCGCCGCCGAGTCGAGCGCCCCGATCCTCGAGAGCGTCACCGCGCCCGCGATGGCCGCCGTTCCGACCGGCATCCGGCCCGACCACGTGCGGCTGGTCACCCCGGTGTGGAGCGAGCTACCACTGGCCGCCCCGGCCGCGGAGAAGACCCCGATCGTGCTGCTGGCCGACACCGGTGGGGTCGGCGTGGCCGTGGCGGACCTGCTCGGTGCGAACGGCGCCGACGTCCGGCTCGAGACCGTGCCCGACGACCCGGCCGAGCTGGTCGCCCGGCTCGGCACCGAACCGGCCACGGTCGTCGACCTGCGCCTGCTGGATCGCGCCGAGGACGACCTGGACGGAC
>JACCSC010000446.1 GCA_013813215.1 Geodermatophilaceae bacterium
GCCCCATCCACCCACTCCTGCTTGCCGGCCGCGAACCCGGCCAGGCCCAGGAGGAACAGCGCCAGAATGGCCACCGAGCCACGCCGAGACGAGAGCCGCACCCCACCCATGACCATGATCCTCCCCACCACCCGAGCCCCCTACGCTCTCCGCCCGCAGGACGCGACTGACCTCGCTATCGCCGGGCGCGGGTCTGTCCCATGACAAGCGCCAGGGCGCACAAGGCGATCAGGTCTTGGTGGTGCAAGCGGCCGGCGTCTGGCGGAGGCTCCTCCCGGCCCTCGGCGTATGAGCCCCGGTCTAGTCTGCGCGGGTGGTTGACCTGGGACCCGTCGCCTGGCCGCCGACCGGAGTTCGAGCGCGCGCTGCCAGCGGTGCCCGAGCGGCGTCCTGGCCCTTTCGTGGTCGATCTCGACGGGGCGATGATCGGGCTCGTCACGCTTGACCGGCGCGATGCGAAGTGGCCGGTCCGTCCGGCGGCCGGGGCGGTCGAGCTCGGCTACCTGTTCTTGCCGGAGGCGTGGGGACGCGGGTACGCCGCCGAGGCGTGCGCAGCGGCACTCCGACTGGTTCGCCGGCGCGCTTCCCCGGTGAGCCGGTGGTGCTCACCACCCAGACCGCCAACGACCGCTCGATGCGCCTCGCGGCGAAGCTCGGGTTCACGGAGATGGACCGGTTCCAGGAGTACGGCGCCGAGCAGTGGTTCGGCGTCTGGTCCTCGGTCACGCCGTCCGGTTGAGCTCTCGCAGGCGCCGCTCCGCCACCGCGCGGGCCCTCCTGCGGACAGAGGTCCCTGTGACTCATACGCGCAGGTCAAGCTGGGTGGGGCGGACGAGTCGGGCTGTACGCCGGGTTCTGTGGACGGGGCGCCTTGCGGCACTGCCCCGACCGGCGACCATCCATCTAGACCTGCCGTCGCCGACAGGTTCCAGCGGTCTACCCGCAGGCTCGGGCGGGCCGCCCTCGAACGCCTGCGCAGGACCCCGAGGGGCCCCTTCTTGACCTTGCTCCGGGTGGGGTTTACCTAGCCACCCCGGTCACCCGGGGTGCTGGTGGTCTCTTACACCACCGTTTCACCCTTACCGCCGCACCAGGCTGAGCCCAACACGGTGGCGGTCTGTTTTCTGTGGCACTGTCCCGCGGGTCACCCCGGGTTGCCGTTAGCAACCACCCTGCCCTTCGGAGCCCGGACGTTCCTCGGGCAGGCACCCTGCCCCGAAAGACACAGTGCCCGCACGCGACCGCCCGGCCGGCTCGTCCGCCGTACGGACAGGCTAGACGGTGTTCTCCGACGTACGGCGGCCCGACTGCGGGTCGTCCGGATCCGGGTGCTCGGTGCGCTCCTCGGACTCGGCCAGGATCGCCTCGGCCTGGCCCTGCGGGTCGTCGCTCCCGACGGCCAGTTCCTCGGGCAGTAGGTGGGACCGGGAGCCAGCCTGCTCGTCGTGCTCGGGTTCGGGTGGGGGTTCGGGTACGGACATGGCCCCATGGTGGCCCATCCACCGGTGACCTCGTGGCGGCATTGCGGACGGGGACTGTCCGGAAGGGCTCGTACGGTGAGCGGCATGACCCTCAACTTCCAGGTAGTTGTCGACTGCACAGACCCGCACGTGCTCGCCGAGTGGTGGGCCGAGACGCTCGGCTGGCAGGTCGAACCGCAGGACGAAGCCTTCATCCGGCGGATGATCGAGGAGGGACACGCCGCCGAGGCCGACACCCGGGTCTACCACGGCGCCCTGGTCTGGTCCGAAGGCGCCGCCATCACTTCCGATGCACCGGGGGCGCCTCGGGTGCTGTTCCAGGCCGTGCCCGAGCCGAAGACGGTGAAGAACCGGGTGCACCTCGACCTGCGGGGCGTCGACGATGTCACCGCGCTGCGGGACCGGCTGCGCGAGCGCGGCGCGACGGCGCTGCACGAGGGCCGGCAAGGTCCGCACACCTGGCTCGTGATGGCCGACCCGGAGGGCAACGAGTTCTGCGTCTGACCGGGTCAGAACTCGCGCGGCTCCCCGTCGTCGATGACCACGAACTCGGTGCCGGTGGGGCCGAGTTCGGCGTACCGCGTGTACTCCATCTGCGGCCGCGCCAGCGTTCCCTCGTGGATCGGTACGGCGACCCGGGGGGCGACCTCGCGCAGGTAGTCGATGACCTCGCCGGACTTCGCCCAGGGTGCCCCGGCCGGCAGCGCGAGCACGTCGATCGCCCGATCCGGCACCGTCAGCGCATCACCCGGGTGGAAGAGCTGCCCCTCGACCAGGTAGCCGACGTTCGGGACCAGCGGAATGTCGGCGTGGATCGTCGCGTGCGTCGTGCCGATGCCTTCGACCGCGACCCCGTTGAGGTCGTAGCGCCCGCCGTGCTCGGCCACCTCGGCATCGAAACCGTGCTCACGCAGGACGCCGGCCGACGCCGGGTCGGCGAACAGCATGACCGTGGGGTTGGCGACGAGCAGCGCGGGCAGCCGCTCCAGGTCCAGGTGATCCGCGTGCTGATGGGTGATCAGGATGCCGGACAGCTCGGTCAGGTCCTCGAAGCCGGAGCTGAACGTCCCCGGGTCGATGAGCACGCGGTTGCCGGCCGTCGTGGTGAGGAGCAGGCACGCGTGGCCCAGCTTCTGGACCTGCATCACTCACCTCCGCGCGAGGGCTGGCCGATGGCGATCATCCGCTCGACCGCGGCCCGCGCCCGCACCGCCACGTCGGCCGGCACATCCACCTCGCCGGTGCCGGTGCGCAGGGTGTGCAGCAGCTTGGCCGGGGTGATCATCTTCATGTAGCGGCAGGCCGCCTTCGGGTTCATCGCGACGAAGTCGGTGCCTGCCGTGTTCAGCCCCCGCAGCTGGTGCAGGATGCCGGTCTCGGTGGCCACCAGGACCGTCTTGGCGCGGGTCGACGCCGCCACCTCGACCATCCCGCCGGTGGACAGGACCCGCGTCCGGTCGGCCGGCAGGTCGCCGCGGGAGACGAGGTCGAGGACCGACGTCGTACACCCGCACTCCGGGTGGACCAGGATCTCGGAGTCCGGGTAGGCCGCGACCTGATCCCGCACGTCGGCCGGGCTGATCCCTGCATGCACGTGGCACTCCCCCGCCCAGATGTGCATGTTCGTCCGGCCGGTCACCCGCCGCACGTGGGCGCCGAGGAACTGGTCGGGGCAGAACAGGATCTCCCGGTCCGCCGGGATCGAGCGCACCACGTCGGCGGCGTTCGAGGATGTGCAGCAGATGTCGGTCTCCGCCTTGACTGCAGCCGTGGTGTTCACGTACGAGACGACGACTGCGCCCGGGTACTCGGCCTTCCAGTCACGAAGCTGTTCGGCGGTGATGCTGTCGGCCAGCGAGCACCCCGCGGCGTGGTCGGGCAGCAGCACCGGCTTGTCCGGGGACAGGAGCTTGGCCGTCTCGGCCATGAAGTGCACGCCGCAGAACACGATCTCGCGCTGGGCGGTCTCCGCCGCGATCCGGGACAGCGCCAGCGAGTCGCCGGTGTGGTGGGCGACGTCCTGGATCTCCGGCACCTGGTAGTTGTGGGCCAGGATCACCGCGTCCCGCTCGGCGGCCAGCGCGCGGACCTCGGCCGCCCAGTCGTCGTACTCAGTAGGACTGAGCGTCCGGTCGTCGACGAGCGTCATGCCGTCGAGGGTAGATGGCTCGTGTCGTTCAGCAGCCGGACCACCGCGGTGCCGTCCTCCTGCCACCCGATCGCGGACAGACCGGCCGGGTCGAGCTGGAAGCGGAACATCACCTCCGGCCCGACCCCGAGCGCCGCGGCGACGATCAGCTTGATCGGGGTCACATGGCTCACGACGAGGACGGCCTGGTCGGGGTGGGCCGCCAGCAGGCGGGTGCGGGCGCGGCGTACCCGCCGGGCGACGCTGGCGAAGCTCTCTCCGTCGGGGGGTGCGACGTCGACCGAGCCGGTCCAGGCGGCCAGTTCGGCCGGGTACGCCGTCCTCGTCTCGGCCAGCGTGAGCCCGTCCCACCGCCCGAAGTTCGTCTCGGCCAGATCCTCGTCGACCGTGACGGGCAGCCCGAGGATCTCGGCCACCACGTCGGCGGTCTGCCGGGTCCGGCGCAGCGGTGAGCTGACGATCGCGGCGATCCCCCGACCGGCCAGTCGTTCGGCGGCCGCCGCCGCCTCCCGCTCACCCAGCGCGTTGAGCGCGAGGTCGTTGTGCCCGCTGAAGCGGCGGGCCGCGGAGTGCTCGGTGTGCCCGTGCCGCAGCAGCCAGGTAGTGGCCTTAGGCGTGGTGGGTGTCCAGGAGGTCCTGGCCTCGTCCACCGTCGAGTTGTCAGTGGATTCGGGTCGCGGGTGCCGCGAAGCCACTGACAACCCGGCGGCCGCGTCCATGGCCGCGTTGGCCAACCGGTCGGCGTGGGCGTTCTGCTCGCGCGGGATCCAGCGGTACGTCGGCCGCGGCAGGTCCCGGGCCAACCGCTGGGCCTGCAGCGCGAGCGCCTGCAAGTCGGCGTTCTTGATCTTCCAGCGTCCGGACATCTGCTCGACGACGAGCTTGGAGTCCATCCTGACCTCGACCGCACCGGGGTCGAACTCGGCGGCCGCGGCGAGCCCGGCGATCAGGCCGCGGTACTCGGCCACGTTGTTCGTCGCCACCCCGATGGCTTCGGCCCGCTCGGCGAGCAGCTCCCCGGTCGCGGCGTCGCGGACCAGAACCCCGTATCCGGCCGGGCCGGGATTGCCCCGCGAACCACCATCGGCCTCGACGATCAACCGCCCGCCACTCACAGCGTGGTCCCCCGGCTGATCACAGCCCAGACTCGGCCGTACGGACCAGGATCCGGCCGCAGTCCTCGCAGCGCAGCACCTCCTCGGCCGCCGTCGTGCGGGCCTTGGACAGATCGGTGCTGGCGAGCTCCATGCGGCAGCCCTCGCAGCGCCGATGCCGCAGCATCGCGGCGCCGGTGCCGCCGAGCTGGGCCCGGATCCGCTCGTACAGCGCGATGAGATCGGCCGGCAGCCCGCCCAACATGACCGCGCGTTCGGCCTGCCGCTGGGTCAGCTCCGCGTCGATCTCGGCGAACGCGGCGTCCCGGCGCTGCTGCGCACCGGCCAGCTCGGTCTCGACCTCGGCGGTCGTACGCCGTACGTCGGCCAGCCCGGCGTCCGCGGTCTCGCGCTGCTCCATCACCTCGAGCACCTGCTCCTCGAGGTCGCCCTGCCGGCGGGCCAGGCTCTGCACTTCCTGTTGCAGGCTCTGCAGCTCCTTGGGGTTGCTGAACTGCCCGGAGGTCAGCCGCGTCTCGTCCCGCGCGCTGCGGGAGCGGACCTGCTCGACGTCGGCCTCGAGGCGCTTCTGCTCCCGATCGAGGTCACCGATCGCGGTCTGCGCGCGGATCACGTCGTCACCGAGCGCGGCCAGCCTCGCGGTGGCCGCCTCGATGATCGCCAGTTCGGGCAAGGTCCGCCGCCGGTGGGTCCGCTGCGCGACCACCGTGTCCACCGTCTGGAGGTCGAGCAACTGACGCTGCACGGCGGGGTCGGCCTTCACGGACGCCAACCCTAGTGCGACGCGACGGACTCCGATCCGCTCACTCCTTGCGCAGGCCCACCCCCTCGACCACCTCGGGCAGGTCCTTCACCCGCGGGTCGCCCTCGTTGGCGAAGTAGTCATCGATACCGGTGCCATCGGTCCCCGCCGGTAGCCGCATCCGCCGGAAGATGACGGTGGCCAGGACGGTGACGAGCAGGTTGACCAGCACCGCGATGAAGCCCGCGTAGATCGTGTACGTCGTGTCGATTCCGAGGTTGGACAGCGAGAACGCCGAGCCGGCGAAGTGCTCCCGGATCACGTCACCGGTCACCGGATCGACCCGCTTGACGGTGTAGAGCAGCCAGACGCCGGAGCCCATCCCGGCCACCCAGCCGGCGATCAACCCGGCCCGGTGGAACCAACGGGTGAACAGGCCCACCGCGACGGCCGGCAGCGTCTGCAGGATGATCACGCCGCCGATCAGCTGGAGGTCGATGGAGAATTGCGGGTCGATGAACAGGATCGCCGCCACCGCACCCAGCTTGACCACCAGCGAGGCGACCTTGGCGACCTGCGCCTCCTGCCGCGGGGTGGCGTCCTTGCGGATGTACTCCTTGTAGATGTTGCGGGTGAACAGGTTCGCCGCGGCGATCGCCATGATCGCCGCGGGCACCAGGGCCCCGATGCCGATGGCGGCGTACGCGATGCCGTTGAACCAGTCGTAGAACATCTGGTCGAACAGCACCGGGACGACCGTGTTGTTGTCGGTCCCGATCGGCTGGACGCCGGCCGCGATGGCCATGAAGCCGAGCAGGGCGATCAGTCCGAGGACGAGGCTGTACGCCGGCAGCGCGGACATGTTGCGCTTGATCACGTCGCGGTTCTTGGAGGCCAGGACACCGGTGATCGAGTGCGGGTACAGGAACAGCGCCAGCGCCGAGCCGAAGGCCAGCGTGGCGTACTGCAGCTGCCCGGTGGAGGGCAGCAGGACGCCCGATCCCATCGAGAACTTCTCCTCGGCGGCCCCGAAGATGACGTCCCAGCCGCCCAGCTTCACCGGAATCACGATGATGGCCACGATGATCGTGAGGTAGATCAGCGCGTCCTTGACGAACGCGATCAGCGCCGGCGCCCGCAGCCCTGAGCTGTAGGTGTAGAGCGCCAGGATCACGAACGCGACGATGATCGGCAGCTCCCCCTCGACCCCCATCGCCTTGAGCACGGCCTCGATACCGATCAGCTGCAGCGCGATGTAGGGCATCGTCGCGACTATCCCCGTGATGGCCACGAGCAGAGCCATGGTGGGCGAATCGAAGCGGGAGCGGACGAAGTCCGCCGGCGTGACGAAGCCGCGCACGTGCGAGACCGACCACAGCCGGATCAGCACGAGGAAGACCATCGGGTAGATGACCACGGTGTACGGGACGGCGAAGAACCCGGCTGCCCCGGCGCCGAACATCAGGGCCGGTACGGCGACGAACGTATACGCCGTGTAGAGGTCCCCACCGATCAGGAACCAGGTGACCCAGCTGCCGAAGTTGCGCCCGCCCAGCCCCCACTCGTCGAGGTGCAGCAGGTCCTCCGGACGCCGCCACCGGGAGGCCAGGAAGCCCATGACCGTGACGACGAGGAAGAGGGCGACGAAGATGGTGGCCTCGGTGACCTGGATGCCGTCGGGGCCCTCGTTCACCGGCATGTCAATGCCCCTTCGTCTTCTGGTAGACGACGGTCGTCGTCAGGACACCGACGCCGATGAAGGCGATCTGGGCCCAGTAGAAGAACGGCCAACCGAACAGCGTCGGGTCGGTGCGGTTGAAGACCGGCACCAGGAGCGGCAACACGACGGGGATCACCAGCAGCCAGTACCAAGGGCTGCGGTCCCTCGCCCGCCGGATCGGTCGGTTCTCAGTGGTCGCCATAGTTCTCCTCGTGAGGCAGGTCACAGTTTCGGCGTAGGACATCCTGCCGTTTTCCACCCGACCACTCACGTCGGGACACGCTTTATGCCGTCAGCGGTCGCTGCGGAGCGTCCAAGGGTCGGTGACCAGATCGGAGACCGTGATCTGTACGGCGCCGTCGAGCGCCCGCCGCAGCCCGCCGGCGGCGGCGGCCAGCCACGGCCATTCGCTCGCCCAGTGCCCGGCGTCGACCACGGCCGGCCCGCCGGCCTCCAGGTGCTCGCTGGTCCGGTGGTGGCGCAGGTCGCCGGTGACATAACAGTCCACCCCCGCGGCGGTGGCCGCGGCCAGCAATGAATCACCCGCGCCGCCGCACACGGCGACGTCGCGCACCTGGCGGTCCGGATCGCCGGCGGCTCGGATGCCGGCAGCGGTCCGCGGCAGCGACCGGCTGACGTGCTCGACGAAGGCGCGCAACGACATCGGGGCGGTGAGCCGCCCGATCCGCCCCGTCCCGCGCCGCGACGACAGCGCGGCCGCTTCCAGGAAGCTGTACGCCGGTTCCTCGTACGGGTGCGCGGCCACGAGCGCGGCCCGGACCCGGGCCCGCAGCGGCCGGGGCAGCACCATCTCGACTCGCGTCTCGGCCACCCGGGCGATCGACCCGACGGTGCCGATCGTGGGGTTCGCCTGCGCGCCGGGCAAGAACGTGCCGGTGCCCTCGCCCAGCCAGGCGCAGCGGCTGTAGTCGCCGACCGCCCCGGCCCCGGCCGCGCCGAGGGCGTCGACCAGCCGCTCGGTGTCGGACTCGGGGACGTAGGTGACGAGGACGTCCAGCAGGTCGGCCGGATCCGGCCGCAGCGGCCGCAGGTCGGTCAGGCCGAGCGCCGCGGCGAGGGCGTCGGACACGCCAGGATCGGCGGAGTCAGCGTTGGTGTGGGCGGCGTACAGCCCGATCCCGTGCCGGATCAGATCGTGCACGAGACGGCCCTTGTACGACGTCGCGGGCACGCCGTGCACACCGGACAGGAACAGCGGGTGGTGGGTGACCAGCAACTGGGCGCCGGTGTCTATGGCCTCCTGGACGGTGGCCGCCACGGGATCGACGGCGAACAGCACCCGCCGTACGTTGTCCTCCGGGGCGCCGCAGACCAGGCCGACGGCGTCCCACGACGCCGCCCACGACGTCGGGTAGCGCCGCTCCAGGGCGGCCACGACGTCCCCGAGGGTGGGCATGGCCGCACGCTATCCGGCGGCCAGGTCGGCGCTGCCCTCGCGGTAGATCGGCGCGCGGCTGATCAGGCCGTCGCGGAACCGGTAGGAGCCGGCGATCTGCGCCACCTTGGCTGCGCTTGGGAAGGTGAAGCGCTCGGTCAGCTCGGCCGCCACCGTCTCGGTCGCGGCCAGCAGGCGCTCCGGGTCGCGGGCGTTGAACGCGTCGACGTGCGCGCGGAACGCCGGGCCGTCACGGCCGCCACGGCCGCCGGCTCAGCCGGACGACGAGCAGGCCGGCCAGGACCGCTCCGAGCGAACCCAGCACCTCATCGCCCAGGGTGTCCTCGTACGCGGTGGCCAGCTCGGTGCCGTGCCGGATGAACGTGTACCACTCGCCGAGCTCCCAGCCGATCGCCAGCAGCGCGCCGATGCCCGCGACCAGCAGGGCCAGCGCCCAACGCGGCCGGACATCGGCCCGGGCGACGAGCAGGCCCAGCCCCGCGCAGAGCAGGAACCAGTTCACCAGGTGGTTGGCGTCGTCCCACCAGACGACGGTGTCGTAGAGGTCGGCGGTGTTGCCACTGACGTCGATCAGGAACGGCGCCATGATCAGCGCGAATGCCGTCCACGGCGGTTCGGCGCGGCGTCCGCGGTTGCGCAAGAACCACAGAAGGGGAACCAGCAGCATCATGGCCGGGTAGGCGACCAGCCGGGCCCCGAAGCCCTTGCCCTCGAACTGCGGCAGGTCCGGGACGAACGCGGCGACGGCGAGCTGGAGCACGGTGGCGGTGAAGATGACGATGGCCGTCCAACGCGGTCCGGTTCCGATCTGGCTGGTCGCGGCACGCTCTACCGCAGGAACGGGTGCCAAGCCGGGCTCAGAAGGACCCGAGGTCGTTCGAACCCCGGAGGTGCGCGCCCGTCGAACGGCCGCCCTGGACGTCGAGGCCGGCGCGGCTGCGGCGGGCCGCAGCGTCGACCCCGCGGCCGGGTGAGGACTCCCCCAGTCGCCGCAGCTTCGCCCGCCGCCGCAGGTCGCTGGCCAGCGCCGCCACCATGATCAGGACCAGGACCATCACGCTGCCGATCACGAACCACATCGCGGCCTCCCGGCCCGTAGGGTCGCACATCGGCGCTAGAGCAACCAGACACCCAGCTCGCGGCGCAAGGCCGACCGGGCCGCCCACACCCCGCACATGCTCGGTACGCCGACGGCAGCCGCCCGGCCGGCAGCTCACCCGCGGAGCGCAGGGGCACGGCTCCCCTGGATGCGGCCCCTGAATCCCCCGGCGTACGCGCGCTCGTGGCCTTGACCGACGTCGTCTTGCCGCGTTGACCTCACCGAGCGGCGGGCCTAGTTCGGGAGAGTGCCGCCGACGGCGAGGGAGACCAG
>JACCSC010000476.1 GCA_013813215.1 Geodermatophilaceae bacterium
GAAAGGGGCGGCGGCGTACGGCTCAGGTCAGGTCAGGTCGGACATGCTCGGCCCGGTGGAGTCGTCGCGCTCGACGAAGGCCGCGGGGTCGTCCAGGTCCTCGGCTGTGGGTAACAGGTCGACCTGACCCCAGAGCGCATCGCGCCCTGCCGTGTCGCGCTGGCGGGCCAGCAGCGACCACAGGTTCGAGGCCTCCCGCAGCCGTCGCGGTCGTAGCTCCAGCCCGACCAGCGTCGCGAACGTCTGTTCGGCCGGCCCTCCGGAGGCCCGGCGCCGGCGGATCGTCTCGCGCAGCGCGACGGCGCCGGGCAGCCGGCCCTCGACGGCCTCGGCGACCACATGGTCGACCCAACCCTCCACCAGGGCGAGCAGCGTCTCGAGCCGGGCGAGGGCGAGCTTCTGCTCGGGGGTGTCCTGCGGCTGGAACAGCCCGCCGCCCAGCGCCTCCTGGATGCTCTCCGGGTTGGCCGGGTCGATCTGCTGCAGGGCGGAGTTGATCGCCTCGCTGTCGACGTTGATGCCGCGGGCGTAGGCGTCCACGGTGTCCAGCAACCGGCGGCGCAGCCACGGCACGTGTTGGAACAGCCGCTGGTGGGCGGCCTCCCGCAGTGCGAGGAACAGTCGTACCTCGTCGTCCGGGCGCTCCAGGCCGGCGCCGAACACGGCGACGTTCTGCGGCAGCAGCACCGCCGTACCGGCCGGTGCCAGCGGAAGGCCCACGTCGGTGGCCGAGAGCACCTCGGCGGCGAGCGTGGACAGGCCCTGGCCCACCTGCGCGCCGAACATCATCCCGCCGAACTGGCCGAGCATCCCCATCATCGGGCCGGCCATCGCCGCGGCCTCGGGGGGCAGGGCCTGTCCCATCGCGCCGACGACCCGCGACGCGACCGGGTCGCACAGCTGCGACCAGACCGGCAGGGTCTTCTCTATCCACTCCACTCGCGACCACGCTTCGACCTGGGTGACCCCAGACGGCAGCGTGGTTACCGGGTCCAGCCAGACGTCGGCCAGCCGGAGCGCGTCGACGACGGCCTGCCGCTCGGCGTCGGAAACCGGGACGTGCCCACCGGCGACCTGACTGATGGCGGTCTGCCGGGCCAAATCCCAGTTGACCGGCCCGCCCTGCCAGGACAGCAGCTTCTGCAGTTCGGCGAACAGCGGGATCTTGCTGGCGATGTCCTCGCCGAAGCCGGAGCCGGCCGGCGGCTCGTTGCGGCGAGCCGGGTCACGGCGCTCCGGATCACCGCTGTCGGACCCGAAGCCGAAGGGGAACTCGGTCATGCCGATCACGGTAGCCGTCCCTGGCCAACGCCCCTCGGACCGCGCTTACGCGCACAGCGGACACCGGAGTTCCCCGCTGCGCGCTCCGCCGCCTGGCTACCCTCGACCGGTGACCCGGCGAGTGTGGACGCTGACCGTGGGCGCCGCGCTGCTCGTCGTCCTGGCCGTCGGCGGCGCCGCACTCCCGGTGCCGTACGTCGCCCTCGGACCCGGCCCGACGTACAACACCCTCGACAGCATCGACGGCCGGCAGATCATCACCGTGACCGGGCGCGAGCCGAATGCGAGCACCGGAAACCTGAGCCTGACCACGGTCGCCGTCAGCGACGGGCTGGAACTCTTCCGGGCCATCGAGGGCTGGATCGACCCTGATGAGTCGGTGGTCCCGCGCGAGGAGATCTACCCGCCGGACCAGACCGACGAGGAGATCGACGAGGCCAACCGGCAGGACTTCCTGAACTCGCAAGACTCCGCGGAGGCCGCGGCCCTGGAGCACCTCGGCTATCCGATGAAGGTGGTCGTCGCCGAGGTCCCCGAGGATTCGCCGGCCACCGACGTCCTGCAGCCCAACGACGCCATCGAGGGAGTGAACGGGACGACGATCACCGATCCCGACTCCTTGATCGCCGTCCTGCAGGCGTTGGAGCCGGGCGACGAGGCCAGCGTGGAGTACAGCCGGCTCGGCGACCGGCGTACCGGCACCGTGACCACGACGACGGCGCAGGACCGTGACGGCGCCGCGCTCGGGATAGCGATCGGTTACGAACGCAAGGCGCCGTTCGACGTCGAGATCAACGTGGCCAACGTCGGCGGCCCGTCGGCCGGCCTGATGCTGACCCTCGGCATCCTGGACCTGGTGGGCCGGAGCGACCTGGTGGAAGGGCTATTCGTCGCCGGCACCGGCACCATCACCGCGGAGGGCGAGGTCGGACCGATCGGCGGCATCCGGCTCAAGACGATCGCCGCCCAGGACCTCGGCGCCGATGCGTTCCTGGTGCCGGCGGCCAACTGCGAGGAGGCGCTGGAGAACCCGCCGCCCGGCCTCCCCCTGGTCTCGGTGTCCACGCTGGACGAGGCCCTCGACGCCCTGGTCGCGCTGCGCGCGGAGGAGACCCCACCCCTGTGCGCGGCCGGCTGACCGCGACCGTCCGCAGGACGGGGATCCCGGGGCAAAGCTCCGGGCGGGGGGTGTCAGGACGCGAAGCGCTCGACGGCGCGCCCCCCGGAGGGGGGCTCAGCGCTGTCGAG
This sequence comes from Geodermatophilaceae bacterium, assembly GCA_013813215.1. Taxonomy (GTDB): domain Bacteria; phylum Actinomycetota; class Actinomycetes; order Mycobacteriales; family Geodermatophilaceae; genus JACCSC01. Next base: position 2,530 of record JACCSC010000476.1, read on the forward strand.
GCAGGGGGTCCGGGGGGCGTAAGCCCCTGGGAAATGTCACAGCCCCCTGGGGATCAACGCAGCGTCGCCAGCAGCGCTTCGGCGAGGTTCGGCGCGAGGTCGGTCCCGAACAGCAACTCCTCAGCGCGGCCCGCTGTCGCGCGTAGCCGGACGGCGCTGGCCGACGAGCCGTCGGTGAGTACGGCGACGGCGAGCCGGACCTCGCGTCGGTCGGCATGCTCGCGGGCGTACTGCTCCGGATCGGCGGTGACCGGCCGCTCGGCCTCGGCCGAGGGCGGCAGGACGAGCACCTCGTGCACCAGCGCGCAGCCGGCCACCCCTTCGGGCCAGGCGATCTGGGCCAGCGCCTCGTCCAGCGGGCCGTCCGGGATCGCCTCCTGCTCCACCGGGGTGTACGTGGCCGCCGACCCCCCGAGCTGGGCGGCGAGGTGGGGCTGGCTGTCCAGCAGCTGTGTCGTCTCGACGAGGGCGAACAGCTGCGGCGGGCGATCCCAGCCTGCGGCGTCGGCGTGCCGCTCCACGTCGGCGAGCGCGGTCTCCAGCGGGCTCATCGACGCCATCCTGCCAAGGCCGGGGAACCCCGCGTGGCGCGGGTAAGTTGGACAGAAGTTGCACCCGTCTTCAGCACCCCGGAGTTCACCTGTGGCCATGCGCCCCCCGATGCCGATGCCGACCTTGTCGAGGCGCGCCCGGGTCATCCTCGGCGTTGTCGCCGTGCTCGTCGTCATTCTGAGCGTCCTCGGCACGCTGACCAGTGAGTACGTCGACTACCTGTGGTTCGAGGAGACCGGCTACACCAGCGTTTTCTGGACCGAGCTGAGCACCCGCGTCCTGCTCTTCCTGGTGGTGGGGGCGGTCACCGGGCTGGCCGTGGTCGGCAACATCATGCTGGCTTACCGCGCGCGACCGGCGTTCCGGCCGATGTCGGTGGAGCAGCAGAACCTCGACCGGTACCGGATCGCGATCGAGCCTCGGCGCAAGCTGCTGCTCATCGTGCTGGGGGTGGTGCTCGGCGCGTTCGCCGGGTTCACCGCCCAGGGCGGCTGGCAGACCTGGTTGCTCTGGCGCAACGGCGTGGACTTCGGGGTCACCGACCCGCAGTTCCGGATGGACGTCTCCTTCTTCGCCTTCGACTACCCCTTCTACCGGCTGGTCCTGGGCTTCCTGTTCGCGATCGTCCTGCTGTCCCTGCTCGGTGCGGCCGCCGTCCACTACGTCTTCGGCGGGATCCGGCTGCAGAGCAAGGGGGACAAGCTCAGCCCCGGTGCGCGAGTCCACCTGTCGGTGCTGCTGGGCCTGTTCGTCCTGCTCAAGGCGTTCGCCTACTACCTGGACCGCTTCGGGCTGGTGTTCTCCGACCGCAACGGGATCACCACGGGTGCGTCGTACACCGACGTCACGGCGCTGCTGCCGGCCAAGACGATCCTGATGTTCGTGGCGGCGATCTGCGCTGTCGCCTTCTTCGCGAACATCTTCTTCCGCAACTTCGCCCTGCCCGCGCTGGCCCTCGTCCTGCTGATCGTGTCCAGCCTGGCCATCGGCGGGGCGTACCCGGCGATCGTGCAGCAGTTCGTCGTACGCCCGAGCGAGAGTGTCAAAGAGGCGCCGTACATCGAGCGCAACATCGTCGCCACGCAGGCGGCGTACGGGATCGACGAGGTGGCCTACCAGCCGTACGAGGGTGAGACGGAGCTGACGCCGACCGAGCTACGCGACGACGAAGCGACCCTGCCCAACGCCCGGCTGCTCGACCCGAACGTCCTGTCCGACACGTTCACGCAGCTCCAGCAGATCCGCAACGTGTACGGCTTCCCGGAGCGGCTGGACGTCGACCGCTACACCGTCGACGGCGAGGTGCAGGACTACGTCGTCGGGGTGCGGGAGCTGAACACCTCCGCGCTGACCGGGAACCAGACGAACTGGATCAACCAGCACCTCGTCTTCACCCACGGGAACGGCTTCGTGGCGGCGCCGGCGAACACGGTCGTGACCGAAGCCGGTGGTGGGCAGCCGAACTTCACCACCCGCGACCTACCGACGGTCGGGGACATCGAGGTCGACCAGTCCCGGATCTACTACGGCGAACTGCTGACGGAGTACTCGGTGGTGGGCGCGCCGGACGGCGGCGAGCCGAACGAGTTCGACCGGCCGGCCGGTGGTGGTGCCGGTGACGAGGACCTGCGCAACACCTACGACGGCTCGGGTGGCGTCGAGATCGGCAGCTTCTTCAAGCGGCTGGCCTTCGCGGTGTTCTACCGGGAGCGGAACTTCCTGCTCTCCGGTCAGGTCAACGACAACAGCAAGGTGCTCTACGTCCGTGACCCGCGCGAGCGGGTCGAGAAGGCGGCGCCGTTCCTGCAGGTGGACGGCGACCCGTACCCCGCGGTCGTGGACGGGCGCATCGTGTGGATCGTCGACGGGTACACGACGCTGGACGGCTATCCCTACTCCCAGCAGGAAGTGCTCGGTGAGGTGGCCAGGGACTCCCTCACCGGCCAGGGGACGGCGGCGCTGCCGGACCAGACCGTCAACTACATCCGCAACTCGGTCAAGGCGACGGTGGACGCCTACGACGGGACGGTGACGCTGTACGAGTTCGACACCGAGGACCCGGTGCTGCAGACCTGGATGAACACCTTCCCCGACACCGTGCTGCCGGAGAGCGAGATCAGCGACGAGCTGCGGGCGCACTTCCGGTACCCCGAGGACCTGTTCAAGATCCAGCGCGAGCTGATCACGAAGTACCACGTGAACGACCCGATCGACTTCTACAACAACACCGACTTCTGGGAGGTGCCCGACGATCCGCAGGAGGACGACACCACCCTGGCCGAGGAGCAGCCGCCGTTCTACATCCTCGCCGCGCGGCCGGGGGAGAGCGAACCCACCTTCCAGCTGACCAGCGCGCTGAACGCGTTGGAGCGGGAGAACCTGTCGGCCTTCGTGTCCGTGTCCAGCGACCCGGAGACGTACGGCGAGTTCCAGGTGCTCCGGTTGCCCGGGACGACCGCGGTGCAGGGGCCGTCCCAGGTGCAGAACTCGTTCAACAGCAACGAGCTCATCGCCCGTGACCTCAACCTGTTCAACTCCGAGGACTCCTCGGCCGTTTTCGGGAACCTGCTGACGTTGCCAGTGGCCGGCGGGTTGCTCTACATCTCCCCGCTGTACGTCGAGGGTGCCGGCGACAACAGCTACCCGCTGTTGCGCAAGGTGCTCGTCAACTACAACGGTCAGGTCGCTTACGAGGACACCCTCGCCGAGGCGCTGGACTCGTTGTTCGGACCCGGCGCGGGGGAGGGTGTCGAGGGACCCGAGACCCCACCGGGGTCGACCCCCCCCACGACGTCGCCGCCGCCGGGATCCACGCCCACGACGCCACCCGCGGACGGCACGGCGACCCTGGAGGAGACGATCGCCGACCTCGACGCCGCGCGGGCGGCACTGGATGAGGCGGTGACCGGCGGCGACCTCGGTGAGATCGGTGCGGCGCAGCAGACCCTGCTGGAGGCGGTGGAGGCCTTCCTCGCCGCCAACACCGTCGCGGCCGGTGCACCCGCCACCTCCACGGGCTGAGTTGGCGGGATCGGCGGCGGGCGCCTAGAGTGGGGTCACCGACGCGGGGTGGAGCAGCTCGGTAGCTCGCTGGGCTCATAACCCAGAGGTCGCAGGTTCAAATCCTGCCCCCGCTACGAAGAACGTGCAGGTCAAGGAAGGGCTCCAGTGCTTCGGCACTGGAGCCCTTGATCATTTGACCGTGGCCTGACCGTGGGATTGCGCGACAGGGGGCAGCACGAGCCAGGACTGCGACCTTGCCACGACCCCTTTTCGCATCGAGGGGGTCATCGTTCCGACGCGATCAGCGTCTCGGCTGCAGCGCGCGCTCGGCCTGCTTCTGGGTGTCGAAGGTGTGGGCATGCCTGACGTGGCCCCGTGCTCCGCGGTGAATGGCCACGAAGCGGCCAGTGGATGATGTCGGCCTGCCAGCATTCGTTGGGGAGGTCGGCTTGGAAACGCCGCCAGGACGAGCGGGGGCGTTGTGGGGCTGCGGGGTGACGAAGCCGCGGCGGGACAGCACCCGCCAGATCGTGGAGACCGGCGGCGCCGATCTGGCCTGCTCGCGCAGGTGCCAGGCGATGGTCTGGGCGCCGGCGTCGTAGCCGGCTGCGGTGAGCTGTTTGCGCAGCGCGACGATCGCGTCCTCGACGTCGTCACCGACTCGGCTGGGGTTGCTGCGTGGGCGCCGCGAGCGTGGCTCGAAGGCCGTCTCGCCCTCGGCCAGGTAGCGGGCGACGAGGACCTGGACCCGCCGGCGGGACACCCCGTAGTCGCGGGCGACCTCTCTCTTGGACCGGCCTCCACGACGACCGCTGTGATCACGACCCGGGCCATCGGCATCGCCCATCACCCCATCCCTCATGGTGTGAACGATGTCGCGAGACACCTGTGAACTATGTCGTGAACTCAGACACTCTCGGGGCTACACCGAAAACGGCAGGTCCGAGCGGTGTCCGTCGTGAGTGGCGGGTGGATCGACGTAACGATCTTGACCACACTTGACGACACACGACACATCAGAGCGGCCCAGGACGGCGTACAACGGCATCGAGCGGCGGGGCCACGGTCGTCAGGTCGACCCCACGAATGGCCGCGACCTGCCACGCCAGGCGGCGCGAAGCGGTCCTTTCCACACCTCGAATGCTGCCGATTCGCTGCCCACCAGGAGGTGCGCACCGCGCGGTCCCGGCCGGTCTCGGAACCGCCGTTAACCGCGTCGACCGCGATCACGACGCCATCGGGCTGGACATGCTGACCGTCAGCGATGTCAGGATCGGTGCTTGACTCGGGGACGTGTGCCGGTGTGGGCGGGCACAAGGTGCTCCGCGTTGTCATTGCCGAGGGAGACGGACCCTGTTTGTCGGGCGGCGCCGGGGGGCCATCCTCCAGTCAGCAGCGAAGGATGTTCGCGCGGTCATGGTCGCGGCGGCCGTCCGCGAGCGATCTGTTCGGTCGACTGCCCATTGAGGGCTGCAATAGTCTCGGTGACGTGTCGGTAGTCCTCTGGCGCCCAGGAGCGATGCTGCAGGATGCTGAGCGCCAGCGCGATGCGACGCTCCGGATTCTCGCTGCCCTGGCGCGACGCAGTCGGGTG
>JACCSC010000450.1 GCA_013813215.1 Geodermatophilaceae bacterium
TGGGTGCCGGACTCGATGATCCGGCCCTGCTCGAGCACCAGGATCCGGTCGGCGTCGCGGACGGTGGACAGCCGGTGCGCGATGACCAGCCGGGTCCGCCCGGCCGGCAGGTTGGCCAGCGCCTGCAGCAGCAGTTCCTCCGAGCCGGCGTCCAGCGCGGAGGTCGGCTCGTCCAGGATGATGATCGGCGCGTCGCGCAGGATGGCCCGGGCGATCGCGACCCGCTGCCGCTGACCTCCCGACAGGTTGGTCCCGCGCTCGCCGATCATGGTGTTCAGCCCGTCCGGCAGCCGCTCGGCGAACTCGTCGACCAGCGCCAGCCGGGCGGCCCGCCGGACGTCTCGCTCGGTGGCGAACCGCTGGCCGCAGACGATGTTGTCCCAGAGCGTGCCCTCCAGCAGCAGGGTGTCCTGCAGCACGGTGGCGATCTGGCGGCGCAGCGAGTCCAGCTGATGGTCGCGGACGTCGAGGTCGTCGACGAGTACGGCGCCAGCCTCCGCATCCACCAGCCGCGGAATGAGGGCCGCGATCGTGCTCTTGCCCGCCCCGGTCGGCCCGACCAGCGCCACATTCTGCCCCGCGTCGATGGTGAAGCTCAGGTCGGAGAGCACCGGCTCGCGGCCGTAGGAGAACGACAACCCGCGGAACTCGACCCGGCCGCGGACGGTGCGCGCCCGCGCCGACGGCCGGTCCACGATGTCGATCGGGGCGTCCAACACCTCGAGGATCCGCTCGGCCGCCGCCGCCCCCTTCGTCACGACCTGGGTCAGCTTGGACAGCGACTTGACCGGCTTGTAGAGGGATCCGAGGTAGCTGAGGAACACCAGCAGTACGCCGAGGCTCAACTCGCCGGCGAGGACCTGCTGCGCTCCGTAGAACAGGACCACCGCGGTCGAGGCCACGCTGGCCAGCTCGACGAGCGGGACGAACCGCGACTGCAGCCGGACCGACTCCAGACCGGCGTCCAGGCTGGTCCCGGACAACCCGCCGAAGCGGTAGAGCCGGTCGCTCTCCAGGGTGAAGGCCTGCACCAGGTGGATCGCGGAGAGGTTCTCCGTGGCCGCGGAGGCCAGGGCGCCGTCGGCCTTGCGGACCCGGCGGGCGGCGGTGCGCAGCTCCAGCCGCGAGCGGTGGATCAGCCAGCCCAGCAGTGGCGTGACCAGCACGGCCAGCAGGGTGAACGTCGCATCCAGCACGAGCATCACCGCGAACATCCCCACCACGAGCAGCAGGCTCGGCAGCAGGGTGGAGAAGATCTGCACCAGCATGTCCTGCGTGTAGCCGACGTCGCTGGTCACCCGGGCGGTGAGGTCGCCGACCCGGTGCCGGCTGTGAAAGCGCAGCGACTGCCGGTTCAGCCGGGACAGCACCGACACCCGCAGATCGTTGGCGATCTGCAGGCCGGCCGCCGAGAGCAGCCGGGCCGCCCAGTAGGTGACGACGCTGGACAACACGGTCAAGGCGACCAGCGCACCGACGGCGAGGGACAGCGCGCGGACCGGCTCGTCCGGCCGGGCCGCGGGCTCCGCGGTCAGGACCTTGTCCACGATCCACTGCAGGGGCCAGGGCAGGGCCAGGCTCAGCGCCACACCGATCAGGGTGAGCAGAGCGCCGACCGCGAGCGCCCGGCGGTACGGCGACCCGTAGCGGCGGATCCGGCGGATCGCCTCGATCACCGCAGTCCCGCCCCGGCCAGCGCGCCGATCGCCGCAGCGGCCCGGGCCGCACCGTCCAGCCGGATGCCGACCGCGGCCAGGGCACCGGCGGGCAGCAGTCGGGAGCGCTCCAGGAGCCAGGCCACTTCCTCGGCCGGGGCGCTCTCGTCCACCACGTCGGCGAGACCGAGCGCGGCCAGCCGGGAGGCCCGGATCGCCTGTTCCCGCCGCGGACTGCGCCGCGGGACGAGCACCGGGCGCAGCCCGGCAGCCAGCGCCTCGACCGTGGAGTTGTAGCCGGCCATCTGGACCACCCGGCCGGCGCGAGCCAGCAGGTCCATGCAGCCCGGGGCATCGCGCACGAGGCGCAACCGGCCGCTGGCCAGGGCGCGGGCCGACAGTGCACCGATGATGTCCTTGGTCGCATACGGACCGGCGACCAGGACGACGTGCAGCTGGGCCAGACCCGCCGCGAGTTCGGCGCCCAGCCGGAACACGGCCTCGCCGTCACCTCCACCACCGCCGGTGACCACGAGCAGCTTCTCGTCCCGGTGGCGCGGGCGACCCCCAGGCTCGCCCACCCAGCCGCAATACCGCGGCGTCATCGGCAAGCCGTACTCGGCCTCGTGGTCGCAGAGCACCGGGTCGCCGTAGACGAGCACCTCGTCGTACAGGTTCTCGACGCCGGCCCAGCCCTGCCCAGCGAGTTCTGCGGCGACCACCGACGGCGCGTCCAGCACGTCGCGCAGACCCAAGGCGAGGCGGGCACCGCGGGAGGCGGCGAGGTCGAGGCCGGCGCGCAATTCGCCGGCCAACCCATACGGGTGCCGGTCGACGACGACGACGTCGGGGTCGACCGCGCGGACGGCACCGGTGAACGCGGCGGCGCGGGCCCGGATGGCGTCCTCGAAGGACAGCCGCTCGTGGTGGTAGCTGCCGTCGGAATCCTTGAGCAGCGGCGGGACCGGTACGACGTGCAGCCGCGGGTCGCCCAGCCAGGCCGGCCGCATCGGCAGACCGGTCACGATCGTGATCTCGGCGTCGGGCTCGCCGGCCAGCAGGGCCCGCGCGATCAGCGTGTTACGTCGCACGTGCCCCAGGCCGAAGCCGTCGTGCGAGGCGAAGAGGTACCGGGCCATCAGTCGTCCCGGCCCGAACCGCTGCCGGAGCCGCCCGAGCCGGGGCCCGAGTTGTCGTCGTCGTCGTCGCCTCCACCGCCGTGACCGGAGTGGTCGTCATCCGGTTCCTCGGCTTCGTCGTCAGCGTGACGCTCGGCGTCCGCGCCACCGGCCGGCTGGGGCTCAGCGGTGGGCGGGTCGGCGGCCGGCGGGTCGGGCAGCGGCAGTGGGGTGCCCTCCTGGACCGGAACATCGGAAGGGCGTGCGGTGCCGGCGGTCGGGGTCGGTACGACCGGCGCAGCGGGCGGTACGCTGTCCGACGTCGAGACCGGTGCGGTCACCGGCGGCGTGATCGACGTGCTGACACCCCGCTCGGGCAGGGCGCCGGCCAGCCCCTGGTAGCCGGCCAGCAGTGCCACCGCAGTGAGCGAGAGCGCGGCCGGCCAGGCGGCGCCCCGACGCCACCTGGCCAGCCGCGAGGAGCCGAGGCCCCCCATCGGCATCCCGAGGGTGCGGCGCAGCGACAGCGGTGGTGAGCCCACGTCGGGTTCGTCCCACGGTTGCCGGTCCACGTCGTCCTCCTCTCGCCACGTCGAGTCTGCGCAGCGTGTGGGAGGGGTTGCACGTGGCCTTTGGTCGTAGAACCGACTGGCAGGTCCTAGCACCGACGTCCGGTTTACAGCTGTTCTTCACCTCGCGGACAGTCGCTGGCATGCGAGTTGTCATCACCGGCTGCGCCGGCTTCGTGGGGTCCCACCTGACCGAGCGGCTGCTCGCCGACGGCTGGCGGGTGACCGGCATCGACGCGTTGACCGCCTACTACGACCCGGCGGAGAAGCGGGCCAACCTGACCAGCCTGCTGGCACACCAGCGGTTCGACTTCGTCCGGGCCGACCTCGTCACGGCGCCGCTCGCGAAGTTGCTGGCCGGCCATCCGCACGTCGTGCACCTGGCCGCGCAGCCCGGCGTACGCCGCAGTTTCGGCGACGGCTTCGATCAGTACGTCCACGACAACGTGCTGGGCACCCAGCGCATCTTCGAAGCGGCGGCCGAGGCCGACTGCCCGCGCCTGGTCTACGCCTCGTCGTCGTCGGTGTACGGCGACGCCGCCCGCTACCCCTGCGCGGAGACCACGCCGACCAGGCCTCGCTCGCCGTACGGCGTCACGAAACGGACCGGAGAGAAGCTCGCCGACATCTATCGCGGGCTCGGCCTGGACGCGGTCGGCCTGCGCTACTTCACCGTCTACGGCCCCCGGCAGCGCCCGGACATGGCGATCCGCCGACTGTGCGAAGCGGCCGCGGGCGGTCCGGAGTTCCGGCTGCACGGCGACGGCAGCCAGATCCGCGACTTCACCTACGTCGACGACGCGGTGGAGGCCACCGTGCTCGCCCTCACGGCGGACCGGACCAGCCCCGTGCTGAACGTCGGCGGTGGCCAGGAGGCCTCGATGAGCCAGGTCATCGACCAGCTGTCGGAGCTGTCCGGCGAACCGATCCCGGTCCGCCGCCGGGTGGGCCAGCTCGGCGATGTCCACCGCACCGGCGCCGACACGACCCTGGCCCGCAGCGAACTCGGCTGGGCACCGACGGTGTGCCTGGTCGAAGGCCTCGAGGCCAGCCTGGACTGGGTGCGCCGGCGGCGGGGGGCCGGCGTACCCGTTGCTGTGGGCGCGTCATGACCCGCCTGGTGGTTGTCGGACAGGGGTATGTCGGGCTGCCGCTGGCCATGCGCGCGGTGCAGGCCGGGCACGACGTCACGGGCCTCGACACCTCGATCGACCGGGTCAAGCGCCTGTCGGCCGGGGACTCCTTCGTCGAGGATGTCCCGGACACCGAGCTCCTGGCCGCCCTCGCGTCGGGGCGGTACCGGGTCACCGACAGCCCGTCGGCCTGCGACGGCTTCGACGTGGCCGTCGTGGCCGTGCCGACGCCGTTGCGCGACAGCGCGCCCGACCTGGGGTACGTCGAGCAGGCGGCCCGCACCCTGGCCCCGTTCGTCACCCGAGACTGCCTCGTGGTGCTCGAGTCGACGACGTACCCCGGTACGACGGAGGCGGTCGTCGTACCGCTGCTGGAAGCCGGCTCCGGACTCACCGCAGGATGGGACTTCGCGGTCGGCTACAGCCCGGAGCGGATCGACCCGGGCAACGCGGAGTGGACGCTGACCACCACGCCGAAGATCGTCTCCGGCATCGACCCGGCGTCGCTGGCCCGGACCGAGAAGTTCTACGGTGCCCTCGTCGAGCGCACGGTGCCCGTCTCCTCGACCCGATCGGCGGAGCTGGCCAAGCTGCTGGAGAACACCTTCCGGCACGTCAACATCGCGCTGGTCAACGAGCTGGCCATGGTCGCCGCCGACCTCGGCGTCGACGTGTGGGAGGCGATCGACGCCGCGTCGACCAAGCCGTTCGGCTTCATGCGCTTCACCCCCGGCCCGGGCGTAGGCGGGCACTGCCTGCCGATCGACCCGAGCTACCTGTCCTGGACGGTGCGGCAGCGGCTGGGCCGCTCGTTCCGGTTCGTCGAGCTGGCCAACGACATCAACGACCACATGCCCGACTACGTGCTGTCCCGGCTGATGCACGGGCTGAACCGGCAGGGCCGCGCCATGTCGCGCTCCCGCGTACTCGTCCTGGGGCTGGCCTACAAGCGCAACTCCGGGGATGCCCGCGAGGCGCCGGCGGCGGCCCTGATCGACCTCCTGGTCCGGGAGGGCGCGGAGGTCGCCGTCGTCGACCCGCACGTGGTGGAGGAGCTGCCGCTGCCGGCGACGGTCCGCCGGGTCGCCCTGAGCCAGGCCGAGCTGGCCGCGGCCGATGCCGTCGTCCTCGTGACCGATCACGAGGCGTTCGACTACGAGCTGGTCGCCGAGCACGCCGGCTACGTCCTGGACACCCGGAACCGGATGCGGGGACCGCGTGTCGAGCAGCTCTGACGGTGCCCGTGTCGCGGTGGTCCTGTCCGGCTGGCCGCGGCTGTCGGAGGTCTTCGCGCTGAACGAGCTGACTGCGCTGCACGAGGCGGGGATGCTCGCCACCGCCCTCGCCCTCAAGAACGGCGAGTCCGGCCCGGTCCATCCGGCCGCGGCCCGCATCGGCGGGCTGGTCGAGTACGTGCCGCCGGGCGACCTGGCCGAGCAGGCGACGTTCGTCGCCGACCTGCTGATCGCGACGCAGGCCACCGGCGTACACGGGTACTTCGCACACGACCCGGCCGCGGTCGCGGCGGCGGCGGCGGAGAAGGTCTCGTTGCCGTTCGGGTTCAGCGTGCATGCCCTGGACGCCCGGAAGGTGCGGCGCGCAGACCTCGCGGACCGGGTACGCCGGGCCGCGGTTGTCCTCTGCTGCAACTCTGACGCCGCGGCCGAGGTCGCCGCGGCGGGTGGACGGGCCGAGCTGATCCCGCACGGGGTGGACCTCACCGCCTTTCCGGCCACCCCGCCGCCGGCCGCCGAGCCGCTCAACCTGCTGGCCGTGGGCCGGTTCGTCGAGAAGAAGGGTTTCGACGTCCTGCTCGACGCCTTCGCCCTGGTCAACCGGCCGGTCCGGCTGCGGCTGGTCGGCGACGGTGCGCTGCGCGCCGAGCTCACCGACCAGGTCGCGCGACTGGGGGTGACCGACCGAGTTGAGTTCGCCGATCGGCTCACCCACGAGACCCTGCCTGGCGCGTACGCCGCAGCGGACATCGTCGTCGTACCGTCCGTCATCGACCGCCGCGGCGACCGCGACGGGCTCCCGAACGTCGTCCTGGAGGCGATGGCCAGCGCTCGCCCGGTGGTGGCGAGCGCGGTGTCGGCCATTCCCAGCGCGGTGCACCACGACCGCACGGGATTGCTCGTCCCGAGCCGCGACCCGCCGGCGCTCGCCGCCGCGCTCACCGAGCTGATCGACTCCCCGGCCCGTCGGCGTGCCCTCGGGCTCGGCGGTCGGGCCCTGGTCACGCGCGAGTTCGAACTCGGTCGCTGCACCCGCCGGTTCTGCGCCACCCTGGCGGCGGCGTATGCCTGAGGCCGCGGTTGGCTACGTGCTCAAGGGGTACCCCCGCCGCTCCGAGCTGTTCATCGCCAGCGAGATCTGGCGGCTGGAGCAGCTGGGCGTGCCGCTGCGGCTATACGTCGTGAAACCGTCCGACGAGCAGGTCCACCACCCGGTGGTCGAGCGCATCCGCGTCAGCCCGTCGTACCTGCCGCCGACCACCCCGCTGACCGGCCAGCCGCTGCTGCGCTGGTTGCGCCGCAACGTCCCGGCGTACCTCCCGGCCCTGCGCCGGGTCGCGCGGCGGCACCCGGGACGGCTGGTCCGCGTCGCCGCCACCGCCGCCGCCCAGTCGGTCCGCGCCCGCCACGGCCGGCGGCTGCGGACGATCTACGCCAAGGAGTTCCTGCAGGCGGTCGCCGTCGCCGATCGCATCCTGAGCGACGGGTCAGTACGACGGTTGCACGCGCACTTCGCCCACGGGGCGACGACCATCACCTGGCTCGCCGCCATGCTCTGCCGGATCCCGTTCTCCTTCACCGGACACGCCAAGGACATCTGGCGCGACTCGCTCAACCCGGCCGGTCTGCTGGCCCGCAAGCTGCGGGCCGCGGAGTTCGTCGTCACGTGCACCGGCGCGAACCGCGACCATCTCCTGCGCCTCGTGCCGGGCACCGCGGTACACCTCGTCTACCACGGGCTCAACTCCGACTTCGCCGCGCTGCTGACCGAGGGCCCGAACGAGCCCCGCATCGCCGACGGTCGGCTGCGCATCGCCGCGGTCGGCCGGCTGGTCGAGAAGAAGGGCTTCGACCTGCTCGTCGACGCGGTAGCCCGGCTGCATCGCGACGGCGTCGACGTCCGGCTGACCATCGCCGGCGAGGACGGACCGGCCGGTACGCCGCTGCGCGCGCAGATCGCCCTCGGCCCCGCCGGCGTCGTCACCGTGCGCCCGACGCTGAGCCAGCGGGAACTGCTCGAGCTGTACCGCGACAGCGACGTGGCCGCGCTGGCCTGTCGAATCGTCGACGACGGCGACCGGGACGGCATCCCCAACGTGCTGGTCGAGGCGATGGCCGTCGGCCTGCCCGTCGTGTCCATGGCCGTGTCCGGTATCCCGGAGCTGGTCCGCGACGGCCAGACCGGCCTGCTCGTGCCCCCTGAGGATCCGGCCGCGCTGGCGGCGGCGCTGCGCCGGCTCACCGATCCCGTGCTGCGGGAGCGGCTGGCGCTGGCCGGTCAGGTCCTGGTGGCGCAGGAGTTCGACGGGGACGCGCTGGCCAAGCAGTTGGCCGGGCTGTTCGCCGGGAACCGGCCATGACGGCCACCCTCACCGCGCTCCGGCCGGTGATCTGCGTGCCGCCGCAGCCGCACCGCGACCGGGCGGCCGCCGACGCCGCACGGCAGGGCCGGTTCAGCCATCACGGCCGAAGCCTCACCCTCGGCCGCCGGCCGGACTGGCGCTGTCCGGGCCGGATCGCCGACGAGGAGTGGCGGATCGAGTGGCTGAAGTTCTACGTCGGGCACGACCTGGCCGCCGCCTTTGCCGAGACCGGTGACGTGGACTACCTGCGGACCTGGGAGGACATGGTCGAGTCGTTCATCGAGCAGGTCCCGGTCGGGCAGGACAGCTCGGACGTCTCGGCCCGGCGGGTGCAGCACTGGCTCTACACCTGGCAAGGTTTGGCGGCCGCGCCGACGTACCGCGGACTCCGGGACGGGCTGGCCGAGCGCCTCACCGCGCGGATCGGGGCCGAGGGCCAGCACCTCGCCGAGCACCTCACCGCGGAGCGCAACCACCGCACCTTGGAGCTCTACACCCTGCTGCTCACCGGGCTCGCCCTCGGCGACACCCCACGGGCCTTGGCGGCCTTGGATCTGTTGGCGGACAATGCGAAACACGACATCTGGGCCGATGGCGTCCACCGCGAGTGCAGCCCGGACTACCACCTGCTCGTGTTGCGGTCGCTGGTCGGAGCGATCGTGAACGCTCGGGCCGAGGGCCTGCCGGTCCCAGCCACCCTGCTCGACCGGGTCGACCGCGCCTGCGACGTCGCGCTGCACCTGCAGCGCCCCGACGGGCTGACGTCGGCGCTGTCCGACGGCGACTGCGTGGACTTCGGCGAGCTGCTCGGCTTCGCGGCCGGTGCGCTGGGGCGGGCGGATCTGGCCTGGGTGGCCAGCCGCGGCCGCACCGGCATACCCCCGGCGCGGGGTAACGTCAGCTTCCCGGTCGGCGGCTACCACGTGCAGCGCACCGGCTGGGCCGCACCGGATCGCTTCGCGGTCTTCGACTGCGGTCCGCTCGGCGACGGCGGGCACGGCCACTACGACCAGCTCGCGCTCGAGCTGTACGCCGGCGCGCCGTTCGTCGTCGACCCGGGCCGGTTCACCTACGAGGCCGGCAGCCCGTGGCGGCGCTGGTTCAAGGGCACGCCTGCCCACAACACAGTGACAGTGGACGGCCAGGACCAGACGCCGTACCGGCCGGGCAGACCGAAGGGGGAGCAGTCGGTGGCCCGGCTGCTCGGGCGGTGGACGGTGCCCGGGCTCGACGTGATCCGCGGACAGGTGCACAGCCCGGCGTACGACGCCGTACACACCCGCACCGTGGGCTTCGTCGCGGGCGAGTTCTGGATCGTGCACGACCGGCTCCGGGGGAACACGCCGCACCGGTACGCCGCCCGCTGGCAGCTCGCGCCGCAGGCGCAGGGACGAACGACGGCAACGTGCGACGAGGGGCAGGCAGTGCTGCGCAGCCCGGTCGGCTCGCTGGTCGTCCCGGTCGGGTACGGCGCGGTCGGCGTGGAGGAGGGGTGGGTCGCGCCTTCATACGGCGAGAAGCACCGCGCCCCGCTGGTCGCCGTGCGAGCCGCGGGGTGCGACGCCGATCTGATCACCGTCCTGTTCCCCGGCGACGTGGTCCCGGCCGTCGAAGTGTCGACCTGCGTCGAGGGTGCCCTCCAGCTACGGGTCGGTGGGCGCACGGTGCGGTGGGAGCTGCCCGCCGGTCGGCTGAGCGCGGGTTCGCCGTGCTGACGGCGGTGGCCCAGCCGACCGGGTTCGCCCCCGACCCGATGGTGCGCAGCCGCGACCGGCTGCTGGACCCGGTCGGGACGGCCGCTCACCTGTCCGCACTTCTCGGTCGAGCTCCCGCGAACGCCACGTTGGTCCGGACGAAGTACCGGATCGCCGAAAGCCTGCGGGTCCTCTACCGACTCGACGACGGTCCGCTGGTCACCGGTCGGGCGTTCGCCTCGACCGAGGCGGCGGCCACGGCGTACCAGCGGGCCCTGGCCGCGCCCGGGCGGCCGGCGGTGCACGATCCGGAACTCGCGACGGTCTGGTGGACGTTCCCGGACGACCGCCGGCTGCGCACGCTGGCGGCGGTCCTGAACCCTGACCCGGTCCGGCTGGGCCTGCCCCATCCGGGGTGGACCGCCAGCGAACTGGTCGAGTACGCGCCGGAGCGCTCCGCGACGTTCCGGGCGGCCGACGCGCGCGGCGACACGGTGGGCTACGTCAAGGCCTACGCGCCCGGCACCGTCGACGTCGGCGGACTGGCCCGGCGGTACGCCGCCGTGGCCGGCGTCCTCACCGAGACGCCGGGCGGCCCGGTGACGCCGCGGCCGCTGGGCTGGGCACCGACCGCCGGTCTGCTCATGCTGAGCCCCGTGCCCGGGCTTCGGTGGGTCGACCTCCCCCCGGACGAGCTGCCCTCCACCCTGCACCGGCTGGGCGCGGCGTTCGCCGCGGTCCACGGGATCGCGTCACCACCGGGTCTGTCGCCGTTCGGGCGGCTGCGCCAGTCCCGGCTCCGCACCAGCGCGGAGCTGGTGGCGCGGGCTCGCCGGGACGTCGCCGACGTGGTCACCGAGCTGGCCGCCCGCCTCGCGGACGGTCCGCCGCCGGGTGAGCCCCCTGTCGTGCTGCACGGTGACTGCCACCCCAAGAACGCCCTCGTCGACGGCGAACAGATAGGCCTGGTCGATCTGGACCAGGCCGGGACCGGCCCGGCGGCAGCCGACCTCGGCAGCCTGCTCGCCCGGCTGCACGTGGACGAACTGGTCGGGGGCCCGTCGGCCGCTCCCCTGGCCGCCGCGGTGAGCGCCGGGTACGCCGGTGTGCGGCCGCTGCCCGGCGACCGGTCGTTGCAGTGGCACACGGCCGCTGCCCTGCTGGCCGAGCAGGCGATGCGGGCGGTCAACCGGGTCCGGCTGCCCGTGCTGGACCGGCTCGACGCGTTGCTCGACCTCGCGGTCGCAGTGCTGGACGGCCGATGACGTCGCGACGGCTGCTCTTCTACTGCCAGCACTCGCTCGGGCTGGGCCACCTGGCCCGCTCGCTCCGGCTGGCCGAGGCGCTGGCCGGCGAGTTCGATGTCGTGCTGCTCAACGGTGGTCGCTTCCCGCCGGGCGCGCGGGTCGACCCGCGGATCGAGGTGGTCGCCCTGCCGCCGCTGGGGCACGACGAGCAGCACAAACTGGTGTCGCACGATCGCCGGCTGACGGTGGACCAGGCCAAGCAGCTGCGCCGTGACGCCCTGCTCGACGCCCTGGACCGTTGCGATCCGGCCGTCCTGTTGGTCGAGATGTACCCGTTCGGTCGGCGCAAGTTCGAGTTCGAACTGCTGCCGTTGCTGCGTGCGGCCCGGCGGCCCGGCGGGCCGCGGATCGTGTGCAGCGTGCGGGACATCCTGGTCAGCCGTCGGGAAGATCAGGCGGCGTACGACGAACGGATCCGGGCCCGCGTCGAGGAGTTCTTCGACGCCGTCCTGGTGCACTCCGACCCCGCGTTCGCCCGGCTGTCCGAGTCCTTCGCGCCGATGAATCCCCTGCTGGTTCCAGTGCACCACACCGGCTTCGTGGCTCCGCCCATCCCGACATTCCGGTCCGCCGAGCGCCGACTGCTCGTGTCCGCCGGCGGCGGGATGGTGGGGGAGCCGCTGGTCCGCGCCGCGGTCGAGGTCCACGGCGAACTGGCCGCGCGCACCGGCCTGACCACGACCGTCGTCGCCGGGCCGTTCCTGCCCGAACCCGCCTGGCGTCGGCTGGCGGCCGCCGCAGCCGGTTCGGCCAGCCTGTCGGCGGTCCGCCAGGTCGACGACCTGTGCGCCGAGATCGCCGCCTCCACGCTGTCGCTCAGCCAGTGCGGCTACAACACCGCGATGGACCTGCTCCGGGCCGGTACGCCGGCGGTGGTCGTCCCGTACGCCGAGGGGGACGAGGACGAGCAGACCCGCCGCGCGCAGCGGTTGCAGGACCTGGGGGTGCTGCGCAGTGTTCCGGCCGCTCGGCTGACATCCGAGCTGTTGCTGGCGGCCCTGCTCGGCGTCGCGTCCGGGCGCGAGCGCACGCAACTGGACCTGTCCGGCGCGGGGGCCACCGCCCGGCTGCTGGCCGCCCTCCGCACGACGCACGGCGTGCCGGCGTGACCTGGCTGGACCCGCTGCGGGCCGCCCTGGACGCCGCCCCTACGCCGTGCCCGGTGTTCTTCCGCGACGACGACGCCGGTTGGGGGGACGCCGAGCTGCTCGCCCTGCTCGACGTCTTCGACCGCCACGGCGTACCGGTCGACGTCGCCGTCATCCCGGCCGCGCTGCACCCGCGGCTGGTCACCGAACTGCGCCGCCCGTCCGGGACGAGGCTGCGGCTGCACCAACACGGCAGCACACACGACAACCACGAGCTGACCGGCCGCAAGCACGAGTTCGGGCCGAGCCGGGATCACGCCGCGCAGGCGGCCGATATCGAACGCGGGCGGGAGCTGTTGCAGCAGGCCTTCGGCGCGGCGTGCGAGCCGATCTTCACCCCGCCGTGGAACCGTTGCACGCCCGTCACGGTCGACGTCCTGGTCGAGCAGGGGTTCGCGGTGCTGTCGCGGGACAGCACAGCCGGCCGGTTCGACCGGCCCTACCTCGCGGAGATCCAGGTCGGCGTCGACTGGTTCGGTCACCGCCAAGGGGTGCGCTGGA
The DNA here is from genome assembly GCA_013813215.1 of Geodermatophilaceae bacterium. Lineage (GTDB taxonomy): Bacteria > Actinomycetota > Actinomycetes > Mycobacteriales > Geodermatophilaceae > JACCSC01. The sequence goes on from JACCSC010000450.1 coordinate 12,724, forward strand.
GTCGGGCCGAACTCGCTGAGCGGCTCGCCGCGGGCGTCAGCGAGGGTGGGCCCCTGGGCGTGATGCTCCACCATGCCGTGACCGACGCCTGCGAGCTGGCCATGGTGGACGAGCTGGTCGGCCTCGTGGCCCGGCATCCGGGCGCCGCCCCGACCACGATCCATGCGCTGGCATCCGCGTGAAGCCCGTCGACGCCGCGTTGATCGGCAACCGCGTCGCCGCCTGGGCGGGCGACCGGGGCTGGCCGAGCAGCGGTTGGGTACGCGAGTACGGCCGCGTCCGACCCGACGGCGAGCCGCGGGCGGTCCTGGGCTTCGCGCACGCCGAGGGCCTCGCGGTCCGGGCCGAGATCCAGCGGTCGGGGACGGTGCGGATCTCCTCCGCGGAAGACGATGCCGCCCTCCCCGGCTTGGCGCCGGTGCTCGCGACGCTGCGGAACCCGCGCATCCTGCGGTACCGCCCGGGGCACCGCTGCACGGTGCGCGGGGACACCGACCGCGGGCCGCGGATCGTCAAGGTCGCCCCGGACGGTGCGCGGCACGTCGCGGGCGCCCGTCTGCTGTGGGCCGCGCGTCGGCAGTTGCCGTTCGCTGTCGCCGAACCCTGCGACTGGGACCCCGACACGCAGTCCGCCTGGTACGCCGTCGTACCGGGTGCTCCGATCGACGCCAAGCTCCTCGGTCCGGACGCGGCTCCGCTCGCCGCCCGGCTCGGGACGGCGCTCGCTGGGCTGGCGCGCGCCGAGATCGCACCCGGAGGCCGGGAGGGCCCGGCCGAACAGCTGGCCCGCAGCGGGCGCGCCGTCACCCGGGCGGCGGCCGCGTTGCCCGCGCTCGGCAGTGAGCTGGCCGAACTCTGGACCGGCTTCCAGGAGCAGCACGCCCGGCTGGCACCGCGGCTGCTGGTTCCCGTGCACGGCGCCCCGCACCAGCACCAGTGGCTGGCCGACGGTGACCGGTTGGGGCTCATCGACTTCGACCGGTTCGCACTGGGAGATCCGGAGCTGGACCTGGCCACCCTGCTCGTCGAGCTGGCCGACGAGTCCGATCGCCGGCTGCCGATGCCGGTGCTCATCGAGGCCGCAGTGGCCGGCTACGCGGCGGGGGACGTATCGCTGGACCGGCGGCGGCTGGGGCTGTACCTGGCGCACAAGCGAATGGCCAAGGCGTGTCGGACGGCTCATGCCCTGCGTGCCGACGCCGAGTGCCGGACCCGCCGCCATCTGGCGACCGCTCGGACGGCGCTGCGCGGGGTCGACCAGGAGCGATCCGGGAGGCGACTCGCAACGCATTAGGCGTCGCCACGACAGCTGATTGGACATTCTGTCCAGGTGTGGCACCGCCGTGAACGCTTCTGCCGTCCCAGCCGTACACAGAGCAGAGCAGCTCCGGCATGAATCGTGAGAGGAGGGGGATGAGGCTGCGGCTGGTGAAGCCGCAATCACGTGCAGCCGAGCCCTCGATGGCCACCGAGGCCGACGTGCGGCTCGCCTACGACGCACACGGTGGTGAGCTCTACCGCTTCGCGCTCCGGGCGACCGGGGACGATGGTGCGTCGCAGGACATCGTGCAGGAAGTCTTCCTGCGGGCCTGGCGCTCGGCGGATCGGTTCGACCCGAACCTGGCCAGCCTGCGGGTGTGGTTGCTCGCGATCACGCGGAACGTGATCGTCGACCATTCACCGCGCGGTGGGGGCCCGGCCCTGGCTGTGCGGGCTGACCGATCAACCCGACGACGCCGGACCCCCGGTGGCCGACCACTCCGACCACCTCGTCCACGAATGGGTGGTGGCCGAAGCGCTGGAGCGCATCGGGGACGACCATCGGACCGCCTTGAGAGAGACCTACCTGCGGGACCGGTCGTACGCCGAGGTCGCCGACGAACTCGGCATTCCGGTCGGGACCCTGCGCAGTCGGGTGTTCTACGGATTGAAAGCGCTACGAGCCGTGCTGGACGAGATGGAGGTGACACTGTGACCGACTATTCGGCGACCGACGACGCGCACCGCGACCTGCGGGAGGCCCTGGGTGCCTACGTGCTCGGGCAGTTGCCCCCCGCCGAAGCCGAAGCCGTCCGCGCGCACCTCGCGACCTGCGACGAATGCCGCGCCGAACTGGCCGAGCTGCAGCCGGTGGCCAGCGCGTTGGCCAGCATGCGGCGCCGTCCGGCCACCGGTGGACCCACCCCGGCCGCACTGGGCTCCCGCATCGATTCCGCCATCGCCGGCGAGGCAGCACGGCGTCGGCGTACCACCTTGGTCCGTTCCCTGACCGGGCTGGCCGCCGCAGCCGCGCTCGTCGTCGTCGCGGTGCTCGGCGTCCGCGCGTTCACCGGAACCGAGGCCACCGCGCCGGTCCCGACCGCGGTGGACGTCCAGGTCGCGCCCGAACTCGACGACGTGACCGCCACCGCGGGGTACGTAGCCCACACCTGGGGGCTGGAGGTGAAGCTCACCACGGAGGGCCTCGACGCCGGGGAGAACTTCGAGGCGTTCGTCGTCGCTGAGGACGGCGCGGTCGTTCCGGCCGGGACCTTCGTCGGCGTGGGGGAGAACACGATGAACTGCAACTTGCAGTCCTTCGTGCTGCTGGCGGAGGCAGCCGGTTTCGAGATCCGCGACGACCAGGACCAGCTCGTGATGAGCGGCGACTTCTGACCCGACGCCCTGCTGCTACCGGCTTTGTGCGCTCGTGGTGACAGCTGCGACGACGTTGACAGCTTCGAGCAAGTCTTCGCCGAGGTAGGTCCCGGGCACACCATCACGCGCCGTCCTGGTCAGGAACGCGTTGCCGGCGTAGAAGAGCTCGATGTTCATGCGCTCGGCCGCGCGTAGGACCGCTACCCCTGTCTCTCGATTCTTGCCGATGTGCGAGACCAGGATCACGGCGATGGCTGCTGTTCGATCAAGGGTTGATGTCAGCGCCGCGGGCGGGGTATCCGCACCGAGCATGTGACAGCGCCAGCCGCGTTGGCTGAGCAGCACTTCCATTGCCTCGAGCCCGATCGTGTGCCGTTCTCCTGGACCGCAGCACAGCACGATGCTGTGCGGGCGCCACGGAACAGGCCCCAGAAAGAGAATCTTCTTCAGCCACCCCCGGGTTGCCTGGCTGATGACATGCTCCTGGCCGATGTCGTACGTGCCGGTTTGCCAGGCCAGGCCGAGCTGACGCATCGCGGGCAGGATGACGTTGCTGATCGTCGAGTCGATGCCGAGGCGGTCTCTGCTGTGGTCCAGCAGGGAGTCCAGCTGGCGGGCGTCCAGCGTCTGGGTGACGCGAAGAAGGGCAGCAACGAGCGAGCGATACGGCTCTTCTATGTCACCGGCGTCGCGAATCAGCACGGCCGCATCGGCGGGGCGGCGTCCCTTGTTGACCTCGTCCCGCATCACCTGGAGCGCGGCGACGTCTCCCGGGGAGTATCGCCGGTGACCACCACCTGTCCGTGCCGTCTTGAACAGCCCGTAACGGCGTTCCCACGAGCGGATGGTCGCGGTTGGTACGCCCAACTGCTCGCTGACGGCCTGAATGGGCAGCCAGGTGCCGATGCCGGGAACGTCTGTCGACATCAGCCAAGGGCTCCCCTCAGATGAGCAGGCATCACCGCCAGCGGCGAGGCAGGTGCGTTCCAGTCACCAACACGGTCCTGACATGGTGCTACCGCAGACCGCCGCGTGCCTGCTCGGCCGGGCGTTGCTGCTCTCCCTGCAGGGCGGAGACGACGAGGAGGATGCCCGTCGAGGCCGGGATGGCCCACTGCAGCGCGCGCAACTTCTTCTGGGCATCGGCTACCTCGGCAGGTGTCTGCAGACTGGGTTCGGCGCCCGATCGCACCGGCACGTCACCGGCATCAGACACCTTCTTGCCGGCGACCCGGCTGTAGGCGGTCAATCCCAGGGCGATCCCGGTCAGCGCAGTCTTGGCCGCGCTGCTCGCGCCGACCCCGCGCTGATTGCGCACCCTGTCGCGGTTGGCCATCAACATGCCCGCAGCACCGAGCAAGTGGGCGCCGATCGCGGCGGCGTTGACCGGCGTCCAGGAGTTCCACCCGGCGCTCGCCACCCGAGAACGTTGCCGCGGGTCATCCACGACCCCCGCGGCGGCATTGAGACCCACCGCCCCCATGAGCGACCCACCGAACCATGCCGAGAGGCCGACATCGTGCAGGCTGCGAAGGAGCGTGTTGCGTTCAGACATGTTGCTCTCCTGTGTGTTGGCGACGCTGGTCTGGTCATGTGCGCCGCGTAGCCGGAAGTGGTCGACGACCTCTCTGTGCCCCCGCCGGCACCCAGGCAAACCTATGCGACCCGCAACCGTTCTCGACCAAGATCAGCTCGACCGCGTCAAGGCGGTCAGCCCGTCTTGTGCGCTCGAGTGCACGTGATCTATGGTCGGCAGCGCACCGAAACTTGTGCAGTACACCCCCGACTATGCAAATGTCGGTGGACGTCGACGACCACGTCGACGATCCGGGCCAGCAGCGCTCCCGTACCCGAACGAGTCAGCACAGCTCTCGTCGGGTGGTGGTCCTTCGAGGCTGCCCAGCGCTGCCGGCATCAGCGAACCAGGTAGACGCGAGGGGCGAACCGATGAGTGTTGCTTTCAATCCTGCGCCAGATGTCGACACCACGGCTGAGCAGCGGCAACTGGTCCGAGCCCGCATCAATGACCAGTTCGTCGAGCTCTACGGCATGCCACCAGATGATCCACGACGGGTGGCGCTGCGTGCGGACCTGGCCGGCCAGCATGTGGGGCTGGCCGAGCGTCTCGCGAGCCGATTCCGCAACCGGGGTGAATCCTCCGAGGACCTCGTCCAAGTGGCCGCGGTCGGGCTGTTGAAGGCCATCGACGGCTTCGATCCAGGTCGGGGGGTGGACTTCTCCAGCTACGCGATCCCCACGATGCTGGGCGAGATCAAGCGCCACTTCCGCGACAAAGGATGGCTGGTTCGCGTACCGCGACGGCTCCAGGAGCTGAGGCTCGACATCGCCAGGATCACGACGACCCTCACCCAAGAGCTGGGCCGTACCCCCAGCAATGCCGACCTGGCCGAGCGCCTCGGGGTCACCGAGCAGGAGCTCCGCGAGTGCCAGCTCGCCACCGGCGGTTACTCCGCGCTGTCCCTGTCGGCGCCACTGGGAGACGAGAAAGCCGACAACACGCTGGCCGACGTCGTGGGCGGCTGGGACCAGGGCATGCAAACGGTGGACGACCGGGCCTGCCTCCGCCCGCTGATCAGGAAACTCGATCCCCGCGAGCGCCAGATTCTCGGCCTGCGCTTCTTCGACGACATGACCCAGACCCAGATCGCCGAGCACGTCGGCATCTCCCAGATGCACGTATCACGCCTGCTCGCCCGCTCCCTGACCCGATTGCGAGAGGGCATGTTGCTCGAGGTCTGATCTGTCCTCAGATCGGTCAGTGCAGCGCTGCCGGGGCGCCCTCGCGCAGTTCGCCGTCGTGCATCGACAGGATGCGGTCGGCGTACTGCCAGGTCTCCGGGTTGTGCGTGGCGATCAGGCAGACGGCGCCGTCACGGACCAGGTCGCGGAACGCGGTGAAGATGACCTCGGTCCAGTGCGCGTCCTGGTGCGCGGTCGGCTCGTCAGCCAGCACGATCCGCGGTCGCAGCAGCAAGGCGCGGGCCACACAGCAGCGCTGCTGCTCGCCCAGCGAAGCCTGCTTCGGGTAGCGGTCGGCGAGGTGGGCGATCCCGACGGAGGTCATGAGTTCCTCGGTCTCCTCGCTCAGCGCTCCCCGGTGCCCGCGCAGGCGCGACGGCAGCGACACGTTCTCGCCCACCGTCAAGTCGTCGAGCAGGCCGAGGGCCTGCGGGATCAGCGCCAGCTCGGACCAGGCCAGGTCGTCGGCGCGACGCCCGGCCAGCGGACCGCCCCAGATGAGCGCGCCGGCGTCGGCCCGCTCCCACCCGCACAACACGTTCAGCAGCGTTGACTTGCCCGAACCCGAGGGACCGACGAGGGCGACCAGCTCGCCCGGGAACAGCGAGACCTCCACGTTGCGCAGCGCGTGCACCTGCTCGGCGTTGCGTTTGTAGGTCTTCGTCAGCCCGCGGCCGGAAACCACACTCACCATGACTCGACGACCCTCCCGTGCTCCAGGCGCAGCACGTGGTCCGACGCGGCCACCACCGCCGGGTCGTGCGAGGAGAGGATGAACGCCACGCCCTCCTCGCGCATGTCCTGCACCGCCTGCAGCACCCGCTCGGCCGAGGAGGAGTCCAGCTCCGCCGTCGGTTCGTCCGCGACGACGATGGCCGGGTGGCCGACCACGGCACAGGCCACCGCTACCCGTTGCTGCTCCCCACCTGAGAGCTGGACCGGCTTGTGGGTGGCCCTTGCCGTCAGGCCCAGGCGGTCCAGCAGGCGGTCGATCTGCTCGGCGTCCGGCTTGACCCCGCGCAGGCGGGCGGCGAGTTGCAGCTGCTGGGTGACGTCGAGGTACTCGACGAGGTTGTCGATCGGGTTCTGGAACACATACGCGACCGAAGTACGGCGCAGCGCCCGCCGACCCCGCGTGCCCAGGCCGCCCAGCTCCCGGCCGGCAATCTGGACCGAGCCGTCGGTGGGCCGGTCCACGCAGGCCAGGATGCGCAGCAGGGAGGACTTTCCCGAGCCGGACGGCCCCACGATCGAGGTCACTCGGCCCGCGGGGAAGTCCTTGTCCACGTCGATGAGCGCGACGACTTCCTCGTCGGCGGTCCGGTAGACCTTGCGTACCGCCCGGCACATGGCCGACGGAGCGTCGTACAGGTCCGCGATCGCCTTCGACGACGTCGCCGGCTGATCGAACCAGTCGTCGTACTCGTCCGGCGCGGCGTGCCTCGGGCCGCCCGCCGAGTGGCGGGTCGGCTCCTCGGGGGCGCGGTGGTTAGGAGCCAAGGCGCAGTACCTCCGCCATGTCGGCGCGGGTCGCGGCCCGCTGGGCGTACGCCGCCGCGAGCAGCGCCACCACCGCAGTCGCGGCGAGCGCAGCCAGCACGGTGATCACGGGCAACGTGAGCAGCGGTCCGGGTGGTCGGTTCGGGTCGAGTTCGAGCAGCCGGTAGACCGTGAGCACGGCAGCACCGGCCAGCGCCGTGCCGATCACGAACGCCAGCCCGAGCAGGACACCGAGTTCGATGATCAGCGACCGCAGGTGTGAGCCGGGTTTCAGGCCCATTCGGCGGGCCAGCGCGTAGGACGCCACCCTGCTCCGCTGGCGGGTCTCGAGGTAGAGCAGCAGGCCCCCGATCGCCACCGCGCCGACAAAGGCGGCCAGCGCCTGGAGGTAGCCGAAGGTCCAGCTCACCGACAGGAAGTTCGCCACCCGGAAGACCGTCGCGGTGTCCTGCACCCGCAGCACCCGCACTTCCTCGGGCAGGGCGGTGCGGACCGCGGTCTGGTCGAAGGTGGACCAGACCTCGCTGAACCGCCCGGCCGAGCGGTCGATCGCCCCGAGTTCGTCGGCGAGCACGACGAACAGCGGGTCCACCTGACGCCGGCCCGGCAGCACCTCGGCCTGGGCGACCACGTCCATCTCGATGTCCCGCTGACCGACGCTCACCGTCGCGGTGGCGTCGTCGAAGCCCATGACTATCGCGTTCACCCCGGGTGAACCGTCGTCGGCCTGCAGCGCGGCGAGCAGGTCATCCAGCGACTGCTCGGCGAACCGGTCGTCCCAGTAGGCATAGCGGGCGAACGTGCGCGGGTCGATGGCGAGGACCGACACGTCCTGCCCGTCGATGCCGGCGTACGGATAGCGGCT
>JACCSC010000491.1 GCA_013813215.1 Geodermatophilaceae bacterium
GGCTGCCAGATGAACGTCCACGATTCCGAGCGGCTGTGCGGCCTGCTCGATCAGGCGGGCTACGTGCCCGTCGAGGCCGAGGCGACCCCCGACGTGGTCGTGTTCAACACCTGCGCGGTCCGGGAGAACGCCGACAACCGGCTCTACGGCAACCTCGGCCACCTGCGACCGGTGAAGCTCGCGCATCCCGGGATGCAGATCGCGGTCGGCGGCTGCCTGGCCCAGAAGGACCGCGGCGAGATCACCCGGCGAGCGCCCTGGGTGGACGTCGTCTTCGGCACCCACAACATCGGGTCGCTCCCGGTGCTCCTGGAGCGGGCCCGGCACAACGGCACGGCGCAGGTGGAGATCGCCGAGGCCCTGGAGGTCTTCCCGTCCAGCCTGCCGGCCCGCCGCGAGTCGGCGTACTCCGCCTGGGTCTCGATCTCCGTCGGCTGCAACAACACCTGCACGTTCTGCATCGTCCCGGCCCTGCGCGGCACCGAGCAGGACCGCCGGCCCGGTGACGTCCTGGCCGAGGTCGAGGCTCTGGTCGCCGAGGGTGTCCTCGAGGTCACCCTGCTCGGACAGAACGTGAACTCCTACGGCGTCGGGTTCGGCGACCGGCTCGCCTTCGGCAAGCTGCTTCGGGCCTGCGGTGCGATCGACGGCCTGGAGCGGGTCAGGTTCACCTCGCCGCACCCGCGCGACTTCACCGACGACGTGATCGCGGCCATGGCCGACACGCCGAACGTCTGCCCCCAGCTGCACATGCCGCTGCAGTCCGGCTCGGACGACGTGCTGCGCCGGATGCGCCGCTCGTACCGCCGCGAGCGTTTCCTCGGCATCGTCGAGCGGGTCCGCACGGCGATGCCGGACGCCGCGCTGACCACCGACGTCATCGTCGGGTTCCCCGGCGAGACCGAGACCGACTTCCAGGACACCCTCGACACGATGACCGCCGCGCAGTTCGCCGGCGCGTTTACCTTCCAGTACTCGCCACGACCAGGTACGCCGGCCGCCACCCTCCCCGACCAGGTCCCCAAGCCGGTCGTGCAGGAGCGCTACGAACGGCTGGTCACCCTGCAGGAGGAGATCGGCTGGGCTGGCAACCGCGCACAGGTCGGTCGCTGCCTCGAGCTGCTCGTGGCGCGCGGGGAGGGGCGCAAGGATGCGGGCACCGGAAGGCTGAGTGGGCGGGCCCGCGACGGCCGGCTGTGCCACTTCCCGGCGTACGACGGCGTCCGGCCCGGTGATGTCGTGGAGACGGTGGTGACGTACGCCGCCCCGCACCACCTCGTCGCCGACGGTCCGCTGCGGTCGCACCGCCGGACCCGGGCCGGTGACGCGGTCGACTCGCCGCGCGGTGTCCCCCTCGGGATGCCTAGCGTCCGGACCGGATGACGACGAACTCCCGCTCCGGATCGTGCACCAGGTGCGGATCGCCGACGACGACCAGGTCAACCGCATCGACCGTGGGATCAGCGGCGTAGAAGGCGTCCTCCTCGGCCATCCAGCCCGCCCAGAAACCGGCCAGCTCCTGACCGTCACGTGCCAGACCACGACGTAGGCGCTCGTCGCGGTCGGTCTGCAGCCACACCGAGAACGTCAACCGGGCACGCACCATGGCGCGCGCCGACGTCACCCCTTCGATCAAGACGACGGCGACGGGTGGGATCGCGCACCACCCGGTTCGGCGACGCAGATCCCAGTCGTAGCGCCGGAACCGGGCCGGCCGCCCGGCCGCCAACGGCGTCAGTACCCATTCCTCGAGCAGCGGCCACCAGCTGGTCGGCTCGTCGTGGGAGGCGAAATCGTCGGTGTGCACGATCGGCGCGTCGTCCAAGGCGCCGGCCAGCCGGCGGGCGAACGTCGACTTGCCCGCCCCGCCGGGTCCGTCCACCGCGACCAGCCGCACGGGCATCGCGGTCGGCGGCGGCGTGGACCGGATGTGTGCGGCCAGGTCTGCGAAGCGGCAGACGCCGCTCACGACCGGGCGGACTGCTCGGCGTCGGCCAGCCACTGCCGCCGCGCCGCGAGTGCGGACTCGGCGTCGCGTATCCGGGTGGTGTTGCCGCTGACCTGGGCCTTGGTCAGCTGCGACTCGGCTTTGGCCACTGCCTCGCGCATCTGGACCAGCAGCGGGTTGTCCAAGACCGCGGAGCGGTCCCAGCGATCGTCCGAGGCGTCGCGGACCCGCCGTTCCGCGGCCTGCATCCGAGAGTCGAGCCCCCGCATCGCGTCGCGCGGCACGTGTCCGCACGCGTCGTAGCGGTCCTGCAGGTCTCGCAGCGCCGCCGTGGCGCGGTCGAGGTCGCTGGTGTCCAGGGCCTCGGCCTCGGCGATCACCGCTTCCTTGCGCTTCTGGTTGGCCACCTGCTCGGCGTCACGCTCGGCGAACGTCGCCGAGCGGGCGGCGAAGAAGGCGTCCTGCGCGGATCGGAACCGCGCCCACAGCGCGTCCTCGGCCGCCCGCGCCGCCCGGCCGCCGGCCTTCCAGTCGGCGAGCAGCTCGCGCATCCGCGCCGCCGTCGGCGCCCAGTCGGTCGAGGTGGCCAGCTCCTCGGCCTCGGCGATGATGCGCTCCTTGACCAGCTTGGCGCCCTCTCGCTCCTTGTCGCGCTCGGCGAAGTGCGCCGTACGGCGGGCGCCGAAGGCGTCGCGAGCCGCCGCGAAACGCTTCCAGAGCTGGTCGTCGGCGCGCTTGTCGACGCCCTTGATCTGCCGCCACTCGTCGACGATCGCGCGCAGCCGGTCCCCGCTGGCCTTCCACTGGTTGCTGGTGGCCAGACCCTCGGCCTCGGTGACCAGCTGCTCCTTGGCCAGCGCCGCCTGCGCTCGGGCGGCGGCCCGTTGCTCTTGCACGGCGGCCAGCCGTTGTTCGGCGGCGGCGGTCACCGCGTCCAGCCGAACCGCCAGCGTGTCCAGGTCACCGAGGGCCGCGGCGGTTGGCAGGGCCTTGCGCAGCTCGGCGGCCGCCTTCTTCGTCGCACCCGGCTCGGCCGCCCCGCTGGCCAGCCGCTTCTCCAGCAGCTCGACCTCGGTGGCCAGGTCGTCGTAGCGCCGTTGGAAGTGCGCGAGCCCGGCGGCCGGGTCGCCGGCCTGCCACGACCCGACGGCGCGTTCCCCGTCGGCGGTCCGCACGAACACGGTGCCGTCCTCGTCGATACGACCCCACTCGGTCGTAGCGCCCATGCGCAAGCTCCCTCTACCGTTCGGCGGGCACCCGGTGGCCTGCATCTTCGCACGCGCCGATCCGGCGACCAGCCGTGAACGCCGGGCCGGGCTAGCCTGCGGCGTGCTCGCGGTCGCGTTCGTTCCGCATCCGCCGGCGCTCGTGCCGGAGTTGTCCGGCGGTCAGGTGCCCGCCCTTGAGGCGGTGCGGTTCGCGACGACCACAGCGGTGGAGCGCCTGCTGGCACCGGCGCCGGATCGCGTCTGCATCGTCGGCAGCGGGCCGGAGCCGCGGGAGTACGGCGGTGGGCGACTCGCCGGCGCGCCGGTGCTCGATGCGCTCGCCGCGTACGGCGGACCGGGTCCGCGCCCGGCCGCGCCCGGGACCCTCCCGCTGGCCCTGGCCATCGGTGGATGGCTGCTCGACCGGGCGGGGTTCGTGGGTACGCGCACCGGGCTGGCCGGGCCGGCTCCGGCGGTCGACGCCGAGGTGCTGCTGGTGGTCGGCGACGGCTCGGCGCGGCGGGACCCGGAGGCGCCGGGCACGTTCGATCCGGCCGCCGTGCCCTTCGACGACACGGTCGCCCGGGCCCTGGCCGCCGGAGATCCGGCGGCGCTGGCCGCCCTGGACCCGGAGGTGGGAACCCGGGTGCTCGCCGCCGGTACGGGCGCGTGGCGGCGGGTGGGCGAACTCCTGACGGGTCGGGACGTGCTCGCCGACCTGACGTACTACGCCGCGCCGTTCGGGGTGGCCTACTTCGTGGCGAACTGGACCGTGCGGTGAGCGAGCCCGATGCGATGAGCTTGCCCGGGCCGGTCGTGGCCGTCCTCGGGCCGACCGCGGTCGGCAAGAGTGCGCTCGGGTTGGATCTCGCGCTGCGACTCGGTGGGGAGATCATCAACGCCGACTCCATGCAGCTGTACCGCGGGATGGACATCGGGACGGCCAAGCTGCCGTTGTCGGAGCGCCGCGGGGTGGCTCACCACCTGCTCGACGTCTGGCCGGTCACCCGAACGGCCAGTGTCGCCGACTACCAGCAGCTCGCTCGGGCGGTGATCGACGAGCTGCTGCAGCGCAGTGTCACGCCGATCCTGGTCGGCGGTTCGGGGCTCTACCTGCGGGCGGCGCTGGACGACCTGCGCTTCCCGGGCACCGACCCGGCCGTCCGGTCGCGATGGGAGCAGGAACTCGCCCGGTGCGGACCGGCGGAGCTGCACGCCCAGCTGCACGCGGCGGACCCGCCGGCGGCGGCCCGGATCGGGCCCGCCAACGGCCGGCGGATCGTCCGGGCGTTGGAGGTGATCGAGCTGACCGGCCGGCCCTACTCGGCGGCTCTCCCGGCGTACCGCTCGGTGTACGACGTGGTCCACATCGGGCTGGACACCGACCCGGCCACGCTCGACCGGCGGATGACCGAACGGGTGGACCTGATGTGGGCCGCCGGGTTGCTGGCTGAAGTCCGCGGGCTCGTCCCCAAGGGGTTGCGCGAGGGGGTGACGGCGAGCCGGGCGCTCGGCTACGCCCAGGCGTTGGCCCATCTCGACGGAGCGGCGAGCGAGGAGGCGGCGAAGGCCGACACCGCCCGGGCCACCCGCCGGTTCGCCCGGCGACAGCGGTCCTGGTTCCGACCCGATCCGCGGATCCGCTGGTACGACGCGGCGCGGGTCGAGGCCGCCGACATCGCTCGTACCATCGAGGCGTGAATGCCCCGGTCCGCTACCTCGAAGGCTCGGGGGGCTGGTGAGCGGCTCACGCGTGCGTTTCCTCAAGGGGCACGGCACCGGGAACGACTTCGTCGTCCTGCCCGATCACGAGCTCGAGCTGACTGCGGAGCTGGCCCGCGCCCTGTGCGACCGCCGGACCGGGTTGGGCGCCGACGGCGTGCTGCGGGTGGCTCCTTCAGCTGACGGTGACGGCTGGTACATGGACCACCGCAACGCCGACGGCTCCACGGCGGAGATGTGCGGGAACGGACTGCGGCTGTTCGCCAGGTACCTCGTGGACTCCGGCCGCGCTTCGGCGGGTTCGGAGCAGCGGATCGGCACCAGATCCGGTCTCCGGCGGGCCGTGGTCGGATCGGACGGCTCGGTCCGGGTCGAGATGGGTCCGGCCCGGCTGGGCCCAGCCTCGGTAGCCGTCGTCGGTGACGACTCCTTCACGGGTACGGCGGTGTCGATGGGCAACCCGCACCTGGTCTGCCTGATCGAGGTCCCGGTGGCGTCGCTCGACCTGCACCGGCCGCCCGTGGTCGACGCGGCGAGCTTCCCCGAGGGGGTCAACGTCGAGTTCGGCAACGTCGGCGTCCTGGACGGGGCCGACCGGCAGGTGACTATGCGGGTGCACGAGCGCGGTGTCGGCGAGACGCAGGCCTGCGGGACCGGAGCCTGCGCGTTGGCCGCCACAGTCCTCGGCGGAGCACACGGCATCGTGGCGGTTGATCAGCCCGGTGGTCGGGTGCTCGTCGACGTCGCCGATGACGGCTGCTGGCTCACCGGCCCGGCGGTCGTCGTCGCGACCGGCGAGCTCGACCCGGCCTGGCTCTCCGCCGCCCTTTCCTAGGAGGTGGTGTGCTCGGGGGTGGCGTGCTCGTCGTACTCGTCGGGAAGTTCCCGCATCCCGATCAGGGGCGAGATGACAACCGGCAGCGCGGCGAGGATCGACCCGAACGCCGCCACCCACAAGACGGTGAGCACTCCGGACGCCGCACCGATGGCACCGCCGAGAAAGGCGCCGATCGGCATCGTGCCCCAGACCAGGAACCTGATCGTCGCGTTCATCCGGCCCAGCAGGTGCGGCGGGCACATCCGCTGCCGGAAGCTGACCTGGGTGACGTTGTAGACCACGATCGCGAAAGACATCCCGAGCCCGCCCACGATCAGCAGCGGCACGGCCGGCCCGAAGGCGGCCAACGGGGTGAAGAACATGAACGGCACCGAGAGCGCGGCACCGATCGGGATGGCCCGGCCCTCGCCGACGAGCTTCGCAAACGGCGTCGCGGCGAACGCACCCAACAGGCCGCCGACCGCGCCGGCGGAGAAGACCAGTCCGATGACCCCGGGCTCCAGGTCCAGGTCCCGGACCATGTACAGGATGAGCAGGGACGCGGTCATCGAGCTGAAGAAGTTGAACAGGGAGGTGCAGGCCGCGATCCGGCGCAGCAGCGGGTGCTTGGCCACGAACCGCACCCCTTCGGCGATCTCGACTCGTAGCGCTCGCCGAGCCGTCCGGTCGTGCGGAGGCTCCTCGTGTCGGATCCGGGCGACGAAGAACGCCGACAGCAGGTAGCTCGCGGCGTCGACGGCAATCATCAGTGGTGCACCCAGCAACTTGATCATCAGGCCGCCGAGACCGGGGCCGCCCACCTGCGCCGTCGACCGGCTGATCTCGAGCTTGCTGTTCCCCTCGGTGATCTGGTGGCGCTCGACGATTGAGGGTAGGTAGCTCTGGTAGGCGACGTCGAAGAAAACGGTCGCCGTACCGGTCACGACGGCCACCACGAACAACTGGCCCAGGGTCAGGACGTCGAAGACATAGGCCAGCGGCAGCGTGCCCAGCGCAATCGCGCGCACGATGTCGTTGGCGATGAGCACGCGCTTGCGCCGCCAGCGGTCGACCCAGGCACCGGCGGGGAGCCCGATGACCAGGAACGCGAGGAATTCCAGCGTGCCGAGGATGCCCATCTCGAACTCGTCGGCGCCGAGCACGGTCACCGCCAGGTAGGGCAGCGCGATGAGGCTGACCTGGGTGCCGAACTGGCTGATCGTGTCGCCGATCCACAGCTGACGGAAGTCATGATGGAACATCAGGCTGCGCTGGCGGGCTAGGGTCTGCGTGCTCATGGCGAGTAGCCTGAGGCGTGCCATTGGGACTTGTCAATCACTTCGCTGAAGGTGTCACTACGCTGCAGGCGTGAGCGAGTCGGTCCCCACTGTCGAGCGGTACCCCGGCCCCCGGCGTACCGCGACAGACGCCGAACGCCGGGCGCTGGCCAGCACGACCCGGCTGCGCATCCTGCGCGCCTGCATGGACGAGCCGATGACCAACCGGCAGATCGCGCAGCGACTGGCCAGCAACCCGGCCACGGTGCTGCACCACGTCCGGACCCTGGTCGCGTCCGGGTTCCTGGCGGCCCTGCCCGCACGCCGAGGTAGCCGCGGCGCTCGGGAAGTGCCCTACCTGGCCACCGGCAAGTCCTGGTACATGGACGTCGGGGCCATGTCGCGCGACGTTCTGCTCGCCACCTTCCTGGAGGAGGTGGCGGTGGTGGGGGAGAGCCGTCTGAACAGCTCCCGGATCGGTCTGCGACTGTCCGAGGCCGAGTGGGAGGAGTTCACTGCGCGGCTGCACGGCCTGCTCGACGAGTACGCCCACCGCCCCTCGACGCCGGGTGCGCCGCGCTGGTCGGTGTACGTGGGCATGCACCCGGAGCAGGCGTAGCAGAGTGGATTTCCACGACGGCAGCCGGATGCTGCAGGACCGCTATGACACCCGCCGGATCGCCGACCGGATCGACGGTCTGCTCGTCAAGGACGTCGTCGACGAGCGCGCCGCGGCGTTCATCAGCGCGCAGGAGCTGTTCTTCCTGGCCACCGCGGACGCCGAGGGCCGCCCGACGTGTTCCTACAAGGGCGGTGATCCGGGTTTCGTCCGGGTGGTCGACGAGCGGACGATCGCGTTCCCAAACTACGACGGCAACGGGATGTACCTGTCCGCGGGCAATGTGCTGGTCAACCCTAATGTCGGCCTGCTGTTCATCGACCTGGAGAAGGGCAACCGGCTGCGGCTGGACGGCACTGCCTCGATCCAGCACGACGATTCGCTGCTGGCGGCGTACCCGGAGGCGCAGTTCGTCGTGCGGGTCGCCGTCCGGGCGGTGTACCCGAACTGCCCGCGCTACATCCATCGCTTCGAGCGGCTCGAGCGCTCGCCGTATGTGCCCCAGGCAGGGGCGCCCACGCCGGTCCCGGACTGGAAGCGGGCGGACTGGGCCGCCGACGCCTTGCCCGCCGGCGACCCTGCCCGGTCATGACCCCCGCCGGCCGTGACCCGGCCAGGCTGTGGCCGCAGGCCAATCCACTCGCCGCGGACGGAGGATCGTGACACCCTGGGTGGCGTATGACTGAACCCCTGCAGAGCCTGCACGACAGCGACGGCGACGGTCTCGAGCTCGCCGAACGTGGCGCCCTACGCCGCGTGCCCGGGCTGTCCACCGAGCTGGCCGACGTCACCGAGGTCGAATACCGCCAGCTCCGCCTGGAGCGGGTGGTGCTGGTCGGCGTCTGGACCGAGGGGACCGCCGCGGACGCCGACAATTCGCTCACCGAGCTCGCCGCGCTGGCCCAGACCGCCGGGTCGGTGGTGCTGGAGGCCGTGCGGCAGCGCCGGGACCGGCCCGATCCGGCGACGTACATCGGCTCCGGCAAGGCCAAGGAGCTGCGCGAGATCGTGGTCGCCACGGGCGCGGACACGGTGGTCTGCGACGGTGAGCTGAGCCCCGGCCAGCTGCGCCAGCTCGAGCAGGTGGTCAAGGTCAAGGTGATCGACCGGACCGCGCTGATCTTGGACATCTTCGCCCAGCACGCCTCCAGCAAGGAGGGCAAGGCGCAGGTCGAACTGGCCCAGATGAGCTACATGCTTCCGCGGTTGCGCGGCTGGGGTGAGTCGATGTCCCGGCAGGCCGGCGGCCGGGTGGCCGGAGGCGGCGGGATGGGCACCCGTGGTCCGGGCGAGACCAAGATCGAGACCGATCGGCGGCGGATCCGGTCCCGAATGACCAAGCTGCGCCGGGACATCGCCGACATGGGCACGACCCGGACGACCATGCGCCAGGAACGAGTGCGCAACCAGATCCCGTCGGCCGCGATCGTCGGATACACCAATGCCGGCAAGTCCTCCCTGCTCAACCGGCTGACCGGAGCGGGCGTGCTGGTGGAGGACGCGCTGTTCGCGACGCTCGACCCGACCGTCCGCCGCTCGCAGACCCGCGACGGGCGGGTCTTCACCCTCACCGACACCGTCGGGTTCGTCCGGCACCTGCCGCACCAGCTCGTCGAGGCCTTTCGCTCGACGCTGGAGGAGGTGACCGAGGCGGACCTGCTGCTGCACATCGTCGACGGCTCCCACCCGGACCCGGAGTCCCAGATCGAGGCGGTGCACGCGGTGCTCGCCGATATCGACGCCCGTCGGGTGCCCGAGGTCGTCGTGGTCAACAAGATCGACGCCGCCGCCCCGGACACCTTGCTGCAGCTGCGGGCGCTGGTGCCCGACGCGGTGTTCGTCTCCGCGCGGACCGGACAAGGCCTGGACGACCTGCTGGACGTTCTGGATGACCGGCTCCCCCGTCCGCAGGTCGACGTCCGGGTTCTGCTTCCGTTCGATCGCGGCGACCTGGTGTCCCGGGTGTACGGCAACGGCGAGGTGCTGGCCGAGGAGCATGAGGCCGCTGGGACGGTGCTGACCGCACGAGTGCACTCAGATCTCGCGGCCGTGCTCGCGCCGTACGCGCACTGACCGCAGGCTTGCCCGGAGGCCGCCACAAGGTCACGATCGAGTCACGGCGGGGTAGCGTGACCTCGTGAGCGCCGGGGCCGGGAACCAGGGCGGACCAACCGCGCCCGCCCAGCCGTGGACCCCGCCGGCGGCCGCGGTCGGGGTAGCGATCGGTCTGCTCGTCTGGCTCACACTGGACGTCGCACTCGACGGTCCCTGGCATCAGGCCGACCTCGCGCTCGCCGACTGGGTGGACACCGTCGACCTGCGAGGGATGACCGCCCCCAACGCCGTCCTGTGGCTGCTGACGCAGACTGGCGGGCGGGGAACCATCCTGGTCGTCATCGGGGCGCTGACCCTCTACGTCATGCGCCAGCGCCGGGTGTGGCAGCCGCTGCTGCGGGTCGTGGTCACCCTCGCGCTGCTCACCGTCGTCGTCTACGCGCTCAAGGTGGGCCTGGGCCGAACGGCGCCCGGCTCCGGGGACTCGATCCTGTACGTCGACGGGCTGTCGTACCCCTCGGGGCACTCGGCGAACGCGGTCCTGTGGTGGGGGACCGCCGTCGGGCTGGTCCGGACCTACCGGATGCCCGGCTGGCTGGTCCGGGCGTGCACCGCGATGGCCGTCGCCGCGCCGATCCTGACCACGATCTCGATGATCGCGCTGAACTACCACTGGCTGACCGATGTGGTCGCCGGCCTCGCACTGGGCCTCGTCCTGCTGTGGCTGGTCAACCTGCTCTTCGGCACCAGGCTGGGACAGTGGGGCAATGCGCCGAAGCCTGATGGCCTGTTCGGCCGGGGTCGCGGCCATACTCGCGAACTGGTCCTGCGGCCCGGCGCCCGCGGCTGAGGCGGCGCCGGTACCGGCGTACGCCCCCGCGCGTCCGATCTGCCAGGTCACCGACGACCGGCTCGCCGAGGCCAGCGGCCTGGCCGTGGACCCCGACCGGATGTTCATGGTCAACGACGGCGGTACGTCGGTGCAGGTGTACGTGCTCGACACAGACTGCCAAGTCGACGAGGTCATCGAGGCACCCGTCGACCCCTACGACGTCGAGGACCTGGCGCGGGCCTCGGACGGCACTCTGTGGCTGGCCGACATCGGGGACAACGAGGGCAGCCGCGACACCGTCGCCCTGCACACGCTGGGCGCGGACGGCACGGCCGCGCTGTTCCGCATGACCTATCCCGACGGCGCACACGACGCCGAGGCGCTCCTGCTCGACCCCGCCGGTCAGCCCTACCTCGTCACGAAGGACGTCTTCGGCGACTCGGGCGTCTACACCCCCGCCGGGCCGCTGTCGCCGGACGAGCCGACGACGTTGCGCCGCGTCGGGTCGGTAAACCTGCAGCCGACCGGCACCGGGGGCGGCCCGGCCGGCGCGCTGGGCCAGTTGCTCGTCACCGGGGCGGCGATGTCGCCGGACGGCCGGCTCGCGGTGATCAGGACGTACACCGACGCCTACCTGTACGCCGTACCCGACGGCGATCTGAGCGCGGCCCTGACCGAGCCGCCGACACGGATCGCCCTGCCGCCGTCTCGGCAGGGCGAGGCGATCGCGTTCGCGCCGAACGGACGCGACCTGCTCTTGACCAGCGAGGGGCTGCCCTTCGAGGTGACGTTGCTGCCTGCCGGGCCCGGACCAGTGCCGGCCGGGGCCGCTTCGGCTGGGCGGTCCGATGTCGCCGGCTCGCTGCTGCTGCCGGCGGCCGGGGTGGGCATCCTGGGGTGCCTGGTCGGGCTGGGTGCCCTGGTCGTCCACGCCCGCAAGCGGCGCGTCGGGTAGCCACCACGCTGAAGATGCCCGCGATCGCCCAGGGAATCGCCCGCGACGCGCCGGTCGAGGTAGGGCCAGCTACCGGCTGCGCTCAGACCTTGCGCAGCACGGTGACCACCCGGCCCAGGATCGTGGCGTCGCTGCCATCGATCGGTTCGTACGCGGAGTTTTGCGGCATCAGCCACACCCGGCCCTCGCGCCGCCGGAATGTCTTGACCGTCGCCTCTCCGTCCAGCATGGCCGCGACGATGTCGCCGTTGTCCGCGACCGGCTGCTGGCGGATCACTACCCAGTCCCCGTCGCAGATCGCCGCGTCGATCATCGAGTCGCCAGTGACCCGCAACAGGAACAGGGTGCCCTCGCCGACCAGTTCGCGGGGCAGTGGGAACACCGCCTCCACGGACTGCTCGGCCAGGACCGGTCCGCCAGCGGCGATCCGACCCACCACCGGGACGTAGCTCGGCGTCGGCCGCGCGTCGCCACTGCCGGTCTCGTCGTGCGCGGCCTCGGCCGGCGTGCGGTGCGCTCGCAGCTCATCCGGGGTGCGCAGGTCGACCGCACGTGGCCGGTTGAGGTCGCGCCGCAGGAAACCCTTGCGCTGCAACATCGCCAACTGGTGTGACACCGACGACGTCGAGGACAGCCCGACCGCGTCGCCGATCTCCCGCATGCTCGGCGGGTAGCCGCGCCGTTCGACGGAGTCACGGATCACCTCGAGCACCCGCCGCTGGCGCAGGGTCAGCCCGTCACCGGTCGGCACGTCCGGGAACTCCGCGACCACCCCTTCGCCGGAACCCTCCGCGCGGGGCGCTTTGCCTGCTGCCGGCTGCGTCTTCCTGCCCTTTCCGGCCTTCCCTGACGAGTCACCGCGCCGGCCAGTGCTCCGGCCCACCTGCTCGTCGTCGCCGCCAGCGGCCACCGCTCCTCCTTCCGCCGACTCGGCCGGGTCGACCGAGCTCATCTACTCCGGAACGGTAGCGCTCAGCGCGCAGTTCTTCAAACATGTGTTCGAAGAACACGCCGCAGGATCTTCTTTTTGTCAGACCCTCCTGGTACACATCGAGCAGACGTTCGATCGAACACGTGTTCGGCCAAAGCCAGCGTTCGGCACGAGGAAGGAAGACCGACGATGCCAGCACTACTGGACCTGCCCCCCGTCCCAGCGCGCCGGGTGTCGACCCGCGACGGCGGTGCGCTGCGCGTGTCTCTGGTCGTTTCACCTGCGCCCGCACCTCCTGGCGTCGGTCAGGCGCCCACGCGGGACGCCGGGTCGGTCTCGACCGCTACCGGGCTGCTGGACGTCACCGCACCGAGGGAGTCGACCCCGTCGCACCGGGTCGGCCGGGTGCGGCCCCAGGTCGTCTACGGCGGCAGTTGTGCCCGTGCGCTCGAGTCTTCGGGGTCCGCCGGGGACGGCATCGGGCAACACCGCACGCGGCCGGTGCGGCTGACCCGGCGCGGTCGGCTCGCGGTCACCTTCATGACCCTGCTCGCCACGGTCGTCCTGCTCGCGGTGGCCGCGGCGCAGTCCGGTTCGACGGGCGGTGGCCTCGCCGATGCGCCGCGATCGGTGGTCGTCGAGCCGGGCGACACGTTGTGGCAGATCGCGCGCGAGATCGCCCCGGCGGACAGCCCGGCCGTCGTGGTGGCGGCGCTGCAGGAGGCCAACGGCCTGGATGGCGGACCGCTGCAACCCGGGCAGGTGCTGGCCGTGCCCGCGGACTGAGTGGAAGTTCCCCGGGTGTGTCCCTTGCGCATCGGCCCGTCCTTCTCTACCTTTTCCAACACCACATCTAGTAGTTACACTGGTGTAAGTCATCCACAGGTAGGGGTCGCGGCGCACAGGCCGTGCACAGGTTCTCCCCGGCGGCGTCCACAGCGCCGGGGGCGGCGAAAGGCGAAAGGGAGGAGCGGCCATGCGGTGTCCGTACTGCCGGCACAGCGACTCCCGCGTCGTGGACTCCCGCGAGGTGGACGAGGGGCAGACCATCCGACGACGGCGGTCCTGCCAGGCCTGCGGTCGGCGCTTCACGACGGTGGAGGAGGCCACGCTCGCGGTGATCAAGCGCAGTGGGGTCACCGAGCCGTTCAGCCGCGACAAGGTGGTCCGCGGCGTCCGCCGGGCCTGTCAGGGTCGGCCGGTCGACGAGGACCAACTCGCGCAGCTCGCGCAGTCCGTCGAGGACGTCGTGCGCGCCTCCGGAGTGGCCGAGGTGCCCAGCAACGAGGTGGGCCTGGCCATTCTCGGCCCACTGCGCGAGCTCGACGAGGTGGCCTACCTGCGCTTCGCCAGCGTCTACCGCTCGTTCGACTCGATCGCCGACTTCGAGGCCGAGATCGCCGCCCTCCGAAGGCAGCTGGCCGACGCCACCTAGCGGCCCGAATCGTCTTGCACTCACCGCACTTCTCCGAAGGGGAACCATGACCGAGATCGCCGAGAGCGCCCGCCGTACGCCTACCTATCCGTCGGGCGGCCTGCGGGTCCAGCGGCTGTTCACCACCGCCGGCGCGCACCCGTACGACGAGGTGACGTGGGAGCGGCGCGACGTGGTCATGACGAACTGGCGCGACGGCTCGATCAACTTCGAGCAACAGGGCGTGGAGTTCCCCGACTTCTGGAGCGTGAACGCGGCCAACATCGTCACGACGAAGTACTTCCGAGGGGCACCCGGCACTCCGCAGCGGGAGTACAGCCTGCGCCAGCTGATCGACCGGGTGGTACTCACCTACGTCGCCGCGGGCAAGGAGCACGGCTACTTCGCCAGCGCCGCCGACGCCGACGTCTTCGAGCACGAGCTGACCTGGATGCTGCTGCACCAGGTGTTCAGCTTCAACTCACCGGTCTGGTTCAACGTCGGCACCTCGTCGCCAGCACAGGTCTCCGCATGTTTCATCTTGTCGGTCGACGACGACATGAACTCGATCCTCAACTGGTATCGCGAGGAAGGCCTGATCTTCAAAGGCGGTTCGGGAGCGGGATTGAACCTGTCCCGTATCCGCTCGTCCAAGGAACTGCTGTCCTCCGGCGGCACGGCCAGCGGGCCGGTCAGCTTCATGCGCGGCGCCGACGCCAGCGCCGGAACCATCAAGTCCGGTGGTGCGACCCGCCGTGCGGCCAAGATGGTCGTCCTGGACGTGGACCACCCCGACATCGAGGAGTTCGTCGAGACCAAGGCGCGCGAGGAGGACAAGATCCGCGCGCTGCGCGACGCCGGCTTCGACATGGACCTCGGCGGCAAGGACATCACCAGCGTCCAGTACCAGAACGCGAACAACTCGGTCCGAGTGTCCGACGAGTTCATGAAGGCCGTCGAGAACGGCACCGAGTTCGGGTTGCGAGCCCGCAAGGACGGCCGGGTGATCGACACCGTCGACGCCCGCGAACTCTGGACGAAGATCGCCAGCGCAGCCTGGGAGTGCGCGGACCCGGGGGTGCAGTACGACGACACGATCAACGACTGGCACACCAACCCCGAGACCGGCCGGATCACGGCGTCCAACCCCTGCTCGGAGTACCTCAGCCTCGACAATTCCTCGTGCAACCTGGCCAGCCTGAACCTGATGAAGTTCCTGTCCGACGACGGGACGTTCCAGGCCGAGCGGTTCGCGCGGGCGGTCGAGTTCGTGATCACGGCGATGGACATCTCGATCTGCTTCGCCGACTTCCCGACCGAGCCGATCGCCGAGACGACCCGGGCGTACCGCCAGCTGGGTATCGGCTACGCCAACCTGGGCGCACTGCTCATGGCGACGGGGCACGCCTACGACTCCGAGGGCGGTCGGGCCCTGGCCGCGGCAATCACCTCGCTGATGACCGGGGTGGCCTACAAGCGTTCGGCCGAGCTGGCCGGGATCGTGGGGGCCTACGAGGGCTACGCCCGCAACGCCGCCGCCCACACCCGAGTGATGCGCAAGCACGCCGCGGCGTGCGACACCGTTCGCGCGGTCAGTGCCGACGACGCCGCGGTCCTGCGCCAGGCGCAGGCGGCCTGGGAGGCCTGCCTGAGCACCGGCAAGGAGCACGGCTGGCGCAATGCGCAGGCGTCGGTGCTCGCTCCGACCGGCTGCCTGACGGGCGACACGTTGGTGCCCACCGACCGCGGGCTCACCCGGCTGTCCCAGCTGGGCGATGCCTACGGCGAGCAATGGCAGGACCTCGACGCGAGCGTCTCCACCGACGAAGGCCCGCGACCGGCCACCAAGTTCTTCGTCAACGGCGAGGAGCCGACCCGCCTCGTCCGTACCGCCGGCGGCTACACGATCCAGGGCACATACACGCACCGGGTCAAGGTCGTGGAGCGGGAGACCGGCGAGTGGGTGTGGCGCCGGATGTCGGACCTGCGGGCCGGTGACGTGCTGCCTATGCAGCTCGGAACGCTGGTCGGCGGCCCCCGTCGGGTGCCGCTGCCCGTGCTCGACCAGGGGTGCTACGCCGAAGACCGCGCGCTGGTCGTTCCCGATGTCATGGACGCCGACCTGGCTGAGCTCGTCGGCTACTTCATGGGGGACGGGAGCCTGCACGCCAAGGGTGTGCGGCTCTGCGTGGCCGACACCGATCTCGACGTGCTGGGGCGGCTGGAGGTGCTGGCCAAGGGCCTGTTCGGTCTCGACCCGGTAGTCACAGCGCAGCAGGGCTACCACGAGGTCGTGCTGCAGTCGGTGCGGCTGGCTCGCTGGTGGCAGGCCGCTGGCTTCGCCACGACGTTGCCGGCCGACGACCACGTGGGCAAGGGCTGGACGCCCCGCGTGCCGGCCGCCGTTCTGGAGAGCAACGACCCGGCGGTCTACAGCGCGTTCGTCCGCGGCCTGTTCGAGGCCGACGGCAGCGTGACCGCAGGGGTGCCCGTTCTGTCCACGGCCGCGACCGGCTTCGCCGCCGAGCTGCGCACCGTGCTGCTCGCCCTGGGCATGGCGACGACCACTCGCGTCACGAGCAGCGGCTGGGGCGGTGCCATCACACAGGTCCGCCTGCGCAACCTTCGGCACGCGCAGCGCTTCGCCTCGACCGTCGGCTTCCTGTCCCAGCGCAAGGCCGCGGCGTTGGCCGCCGCGAGGTCGCACGCGGCGGATGAGCTGGCTAACGAGCCGGGGGACTACCTGTTCGAGGAGGTCGCGGAGAACACCGACGGCGGGGTGCAGCCGACGTACGACCTGTCGGTGCCGTCGAACGTCACCTACGTCGCCAACGGTTTCGTCAGCCACAACACCATCGGCCTGATGATGGACTGCGACACGACCGGCGTGGAGCCCGACCTCGCGTTGGTCAAGTTCAAGAAGCTCGTTGGTGGCGGGTCGATGCAGATCGTGAACCAGACCGTGCCGCGCGCGCTGCGGGCGCTGAGCTACCAGGACGAGTCCGTCGAGGCGATCGTGGAGTACATCGCCGAGCACGGTCATGTCATCGACGCCCCGGGGCTGCGCCCCGAGCACTACGAGGTGTTCGACTGCGCGATGGGGGAGCGGGCGATCGCTCCGATGGGTCACGTCCGGATGATGGCGGCCGTCCAGCCGGCGATCAGTGGGGCCATTTCGAAGACCGTGAATGTGCCGGAGTCGGCCACGGTGGCCGACATCGAGGACGTCTACTTCCAGGGTTGGAAGCTCGGTCTCAAGGCGCTGGCCATCTACCGCAACAACTCCAAGGTCGGCCAGCCGCTGTCGGCGAAGAAGAAGGACGAGGCGGCCGTCGAGAAGGTGGTGGAGGTCAACCGACCGACCCGCAAGCGGCTGCCGAAGTCGCGGCCGGCGATCACGACGTCGTTCTCCGTCGGTGGGGCCGAGGGCTACATGACGGCTTCGAGCTACCCCGACGACGGCCTCGGCGAGGTCTTCCTCAAGATGAGCAAGCAGGGCTCGACCTTGGCCGGGTTGATGGACGCGTTCTCGATCGCGATCTCGATCGCCCTGCAGTACGGCGTCCCGTTGGAGACCTACGTCACGAAGTTCACCAACATGCGCTTCGAGCCGGCCGGCATGACCGACGACCCCGACGTCCGGCTGGCCCAGTCGGTGATGGACTACATCTTCCGCCGGCTGGCCCTGGACCACCTGCCCCTGGAGCGGCGGGCCGACCTCGGCATCTTCACCGCCGCCGAGCGCGCCGCCCAGGTGGCCGGCAC